>NZ_JBYCLA010000354.1:0-6162 GCF_057473665.1 Mycobacterium sp. TH-M25 | reverse complement strand
CGAGTCGGGAGCCGACGAGCGGCGGGTCGCCCTGGTGCCCAAGGCAATCGCGCCGCTGGTGAAAAGCGGTGTGGCGGTCATCGTGGCGGCGGGCGCCGGTGAACGCGCGCTGCTTCCCGACGCGCTCTACACCGAGGCCGGAGCGACCATCGGCGACGCGTGGGCGGCCGACGTCGTGGTCAAGGTCGCGCCGCCGACCGCCGAAGAGGTCAGCCGGCTCAAAAGCGGGCAGACCCTGATCGGCTTCCTGGCGCCGCGCAACGCCGAGAACTCGATCGGCGCCCTCGAGCAGGCCGGCGTGCAGGCCTTTGCGCTGGAAGCCATTCCGCGGATCTCGCGGGCGCAGGCGATGGACGCGCTCTCGTCGCAGGGCAACGTCGCCGGTTACAAGGCCGTGCTGCTGGCCGCTTCGGAGTCGACCCGGTTCTTCCCGATGTTGACCACGGCCGCTGGGACCGTGAAGCCGGCCACTGTGCTGGTGCTCGGCGTCGGGGTGGCCGGGCTGCAGGCGCTGGCCACGGCGAAACGGCTGGGTGGCCGCACCACCGGCTACGACGTGCGGCCCGAGGTCGCCGACCAGGTCCGCTCGGTCGGCGCGCAGTGGCTGAATCTCGGAATCGACGCCGCCGGTGAGGGCGGCTACGCCCGCGAGCTCACCGACGAAGAGCGGGCCCAGCAACAGCAGGCACTCGAAAAGGCGATCAGCGGATTCGACGTCGTCATCACCACGGCGCTGGTCCCCGGCCGTCCCGCGCCGCGGCTGGTGACCGCCGCCGCCGTCGAAGCGATGAAGCCCGGCAGCGTCGTGGTCGACCTCGCCGGCGAGACCGGCGGCAACTGCGAGCTCACCGAACCGGGTCGCACCGTCGTCCGCCACGACGTCACGATCGCCTCGCCGTTGAATCTGCCGGCCACCATGCCCGAACACGCCAGCGAGCTGTACAGCAAAAACATCACCGCGCTGCTGGACCTGCTGATCAAAGACGGCAAGCTGGCCCCGGACTTCGAGGACGAAGTCGTCGCGCAATCATGTGTGACGCGGCAGACGGTCGGGGAGGACTAGATGTACGACGAACTTCTCGCGAACTTGGCGATCCTGGTGCTGTCCGGGTTCGTCGGGTTCGCGGTGATCTCCAAAGTGCCCAACACGCTGCACACCCCGCTGATGTCGGGCACCAACGCCATCCACGGCATCGTGGTGCTCGGCGCCCTGGTGGTGTTCGGCGAGGTCGAGCATCCCTCTCTGGCGGTGCAGATCATCTTGTTCGTGGCCGTGGTGTTCGGCACGCTCAACGTCATCGGCGGCTTCATCGTCACCGACCGAATGCTGGGCATGTTCAAGGGCAAGAAGGCGTCCGGCCCCGCGAAGACGCCCGAGGCCGCCAAATGAACTACCTGGTGATCGGCCTCTACATCGTCTCGTTCGCGATGTTCATCTACGGCCTGATGGGCCTGACCGGGCCCAAGACCGCCGTGCGCGGCAACCTGATCGCTGCGGTCGGTATGGCCCTGGCCGTGGCGGCGACGCTGATCAAGATCCGCCACACCGAATCCTGGGTGCTGATTGTCGCCGGGCTGGTCGTCGGGGTCGTGCTCGGTGTTCCGCCGGCCCGGATGACCAAGATGACCGCCATGCCGCAGTTGGTGGCGTTCTTCAACGGCGTCGGCGGTGGCACCGTCGCGCTGATCGCACTCGCCGAATTCATGGACACCAAGGGCTTCTCGGCGTTCCAGCATCACGAGTCGCCGACCGTGCACATCGTGGTGGCGTCGCTGTTCGCCGCGATCATCGGGTCGATCTCGTTCTGGGGCTCGATCATCGCCTTCGGCAAGCTGCAGGAGATCATCTCCGGCGCGCCGATCGGTCTCGGCAAGCTCCAGCAGCCGCTCAACCTGTTGCTGCTGACCGGGGCGATCGCGGCGGCGGTAGAGATCGGACTCCATGCCCACCCCGGCAGCGGCGGGGCGTCGCTGTGGTGGATGATCGGCCTGCTGGCCGCCGCCGCGGTGCTGGGGCTGATGGTGGTGCTGCCGATCGGTGGCGCCGACATGCCGGTGGTGATCTCGCTGCTCAACGCGATGACCGGACTGTCGGCCGCCGCGGCCGGTCTGGCGCTGAACAACACCGCCATGATCGTCGCCGGCATGATCGTCGGCGCGTCCGGTTCGATCCTGACCAACCTGATGGCCAAGGCGATGAACCGCTCCATCCCCGCGATCGTCGCCGGCGGATTCGGCGGCGGGGGAGTCGCGGCCGGCGGCGGTGATGCCGGCGACAAGACCGTCAAGGCCACCTCCGCGGCCGATGCCGCGATCCAGATGGCCTACGCCAACCAGGTGATCGTCGTCCCGGGTTACGGCTTGGCCGTCGCGCAGGCCCAGCACGCCGTCAAGGACATGGCGGCGCTACTGGAGGCCAAGGGGGTGGAGGTGAAGTATGCGATCCACCCGGTGGCCGGCCGGATGCCCGGGCACATGAACGTGTTGTTGGCCGAGGCCGAGGTCGACTACGACGCGATGAAGGACATGGACGACATCAACGACGAGTTCGGCCGGACCGACGTCGCGATCGTCATCGGCGCCAACGACGTCACCAACCCCGCCGCCCGCAACGACGCGTCCAGCCCCATCTACGGCATGCCGATTCTCAACGTGGACAAGGCGAAGTCGGTGATCGTGCTCAAGCGGTCGATGAATTCCGGCTTCGCGGGCATCGACAACCCGCTGTTCTACGGCGAGGGCACCACGATGCTGTTCGGCGACGCGAAGAAGTCGGTGACCGCGGTGGCCGAGGAGCTGAAGGCGCTGTAGCCCCGGTCAGAATGCCGTGTTGCCGGTAACCAGGTCGCCGAGGTTCACCAGGGTGCCCGCGATCGCCTCGACGTCATTCTGGCGGCGCAACCATACGACGAGTCACGACACCAATGGCTGTGCCATCGACTACAACGCGCTCGCTGTCTCCAGCGTGGGGGGCCTTTTCGAGGCAGTGTCGGACTGGCTCCATCAAGCAGACCCCGCCAAACCGCTGCCCACCGACGACCCGCGCAGCGGCCGGTCGCTGGGTGAGGGCCCGACGCGATCGCCGTCGCTCTCGGTGCTAGGTAAGCGTCACTCAGACAGGCGGGTAAGCCGGCGGTGGATAGCCGTTGCCGTCTACCACACCCCGAAGGCCCCATGGCACGTACCGCAGGTAAAACTCGATTTCGTCGGAAAAGTCATAACTCGGGTCCGGATCCATGTGCCATACCCTTTCGACGTGAAATCGGACAGCTGACGGCGCGCGGGCGCGGTATCCGAGTCTAGTCCTACCGGGCAACGCGCAACAGTGAACCGTCGCGTTGCTTAGACTACCCACCAGTTGATTGACTCCGGGCTTTCCCGGGACCGCCGATAGCGAGTAGACATGCCATCCGAGAACGGGCTCACCCGCCGCGAGGAGCTACTGACCGTAGCCACCAAGCTATTCGCCGCGCGCGGCTACCACGGTACCCGGATGGACGACGTCGCCGACGTCGTGGGGCTGAACAAGGCCACCGTTTACCACTACTACGCCAGCAAGTCGCTGATCCTCTACGACATCTACCAGCAGGCCGCCGAGCGCACCCTGGACGCCGTGCACGACGACCCGACCATGTCTGCCCGCGAAGCCCTCTAACAGTACACCGTGCGACTGCTCGACAACATCGCCGTCAACCCCGAGGGCGCGGCGGTGTACTTCCAGGAGCAGCCCTACATCACCGAGTGGTTCACCGAGGAGCAGGTCGAGGCGGTCCGCGAGAAGGAAACCCAGGTCTACGAGCACGTGCACGGGCTGATCGACCGCGGCATCGCCAGTGGCGAATTTTTCCAGTGCGACTCCCACGTCGTCGCGCTCGGCTACATCGGGATGACGTTGGGCGCCTACCGCTGGCTGCGGCCGAGTGGACGACGCAGTGCCAAGGAGATCGCCGCCGAGTTCAGCACGGCCTTGCTGCGTGGCCTGATTCGCGACGAGGCGGTCCGGGCCGAGGCGCCACTGGGCGCGACCCGAACGGATGTCGTCGCGCCATGACCGACCTCTCGGCCTCGATGGGACGAAGCCGCGGAGGGGATCGAGCGATAGCTGTTTGAGGAGCGCCGGTTAGGGTCGACAATTCCCGGCGCAGCGGACACGACCTGCGCCCGCCCCCGCGCGCGGCATCAGCACCGGCAGCGTCATCCGGTAGGTAGCTTTCGCGTGAGGAACTCGAGCTGGTCGGCGATCACCCGCTCGAACGCATCGCCGGTGTAGATCTCGAAATGTCCCTGCGGATAAAGCTTCACCTCGCCTTTCGGCGCCGCAGCGGCGTAGCGGCGGGTCGGCCCGGACGGGGCGACGGTGTCGGTTTCGCAGATGCAGAACAGGATTGGGCAGGGCACCTTCGCCGCGAGCCGACCCGGGCGGTAGGGCAACAGCTTCACGCCGATCCGCGCCGCAACCTCGTTGCGCAGGTCGACGCCGTCGGGTACCAACGCCAGATACCCGGGGTACGCGTCGGGGGCCGTCATCAGCGCCACCTCGCCGGGGTGTCCGGCTGTCTGCACCATCACCGGGTTGCCGCCGAAGCGCGACCTGGCGATGTCGCGGATCGCCAACGCCGTCAGGCGGGCGCTGACCAACGGATTGATCGCGGCCAGCGACGCGACACCGTCGGTGAACGGGCACTGCGACACCACCGCCGCGATGCCCGGCACCCGGGCCGCCGTGGCGATCACATGACCACCACTGAAAGACGTGCCCCACAACCCAATTCGCTGCGGGTCGATTCCCGGCAGGGTGCGGGCGAAGGCCGTGGCGGCTGTCCAGTCCTGCAACTGCATACCGATGTCGAGCAGTTGGCGCGGCGCACCTTCGCTGTCACCGAAGTTCCGGTAGTCGAACACCAGACAGGCGTAACCCGCCGCGGCGAAGCGTTCGGCGTAGGCGTCCAGGCGCATCGTGCGCACCGCGCCCAGTCCGTGCGCCATCACCAGCAGTGGTGTGTCGCCGTCGCCGTCCGGTCGATACAGCCAGGCACTGATCCGGTCGCTGCCGGAGTTGAACCAGACATCGTCGCGCTGCATGACAGCAGTCTTGCATCAGTGTGGTAAACCGGCGCCATGGGCCCGGATCTCCTGCGGCAGGTGTCCTCGCTGGTGGGGGCTACATACGTCAGCACCGACCCCGACGTGCTCGCGGGACGCAGCGTCGATTACACCGGTCGCTACCGGGGCGCCGCCCGCGCCCTGGTGCGGCCCGGCTCGGCCGACGAGGTGGCCGAGGTGTTGCGGATGTGCCGCGATAGCGGAACCCACGTCACCATCCAGGGTGGCCGGACGTCGTTGGTGGCCGGCACCGTCCCCGAACACGACGACGTGCTGTTGTCCACCGAAAGGCTTTCTGTCATCGGCAATGTCGACCGCGCCGAACGCCGGGTAGCGGCCGAAGCGGGCGCGACGCTGAGCGCGGTGCAGCGCGCGGCCGTTGCGAACGGCCTGGTGTTCGGCGTCGACCTGGCCGCGCGCGACACCGCGACCGTCGGCGGGATGGCTTCGACCAACGCCGGCGGGTTGCGCACGGTGCGCTACGGCAACATGGGCAACCAGGTGCTCGGGATGGAGGTGGCGCTGCCCGACGGGTCGGTGGTCCGGCGGCACTCGCAGGTGCGGGCCGACAACACCGGCTACGACCTGCCGTCGCTGTTCGTCGGCGCCGAGGGAACACTCGGTGTGATCACCGCCCTGGATTTACGTCTGCATCCGGATCCGGCGCATCGGGTGACCGCGGTCTGCGGCTTCGACGAGTTGAATGCTCTGGTCGACGCGGGCCGGCTGTTCCGGGACCTGGACGGCATCGCGGCGCTGGAACTCATCGACGGGCGGGCCGGTGCGCTGGCCGACGAGCATCTCGGTCTGCCGCCGCCGGTCGACGGTCGGTGGCTGCTGCTGGTGGAGTTGGCGTCCGACGACGATCAGACCGGGCGACTCGCCGGGCTGCTGGACGGCGTGCAGCCGTCGGGCGAGCCTGCGGTGGGCGTCGATACGGCTGCACAACAACGGCTTTGGCGGGTCCGTGAATCCGTGGCCGAGGTCGTAGGCTTATTCGGGCCGCCGCTGAAGTTCGACGTCGCGCTACCGCTGGCCGCGGTCGCCCGGTTTGCCGAC
>NZ_JBYCLA010000353.1:0-10173 GCF_057473665.1 Mycobacterium sp. TH-M25 | reverse complement strand
CTGTGGAAGCTGGTCCGCACCTTCGACGACCCGGCGACCTGGACCGAGCCGGGAGTGCGTCATCTGGCGGCGAATGGGCTTGGCGGCGAAGCGTATCGGATGAGCCCGCTCGATGATCAGTGGGAGCTTTACGATCTCAGCGACGATCCGGTCGAGGCCCGTAACCGGTGGGACGACGCGGAACTGGATGCGTTACGCCAGCACCTGCGCGCTCGGCTGAAGCAGGCGCGAGCTAGCGCAATCCCGGAGCGAAACCGGCCGTGGCCCTATGCCTCTCGGCGTGATAGTTGGGCAACGCCATTGCATCCACACCCGCGGGGTGCCTAGGCTCGGCTTTATGGATAGAGAACCAAAGCTTGCACGGCGCTTTCTGGACCGGTTCGAGCCCATTCACGGCGTGACTTATTTCGCGCCGGAAGCGCACGAGGCGTTGGGCCGCTTGGGCTACAAGGGTTTATGGATGGGCTATTTCGCCGCGCGCTCGGCACCGCTGGGCAAGGTGGCGCCGGAGGTGGTGACGGCCATCTTCTACAACTTCGCACCGTCGCGCACGGCCAAGGTGCTGCCGGCGGCGTGGGACATCGCCGGGCCCCAGGACGCGTTACGCGTGCGAGTGGACGCTGCGGTGGCGGCGCTGCGTCGCTACGGTGTCGAAGCCGACGAAAACGTCGCCACTGCAGCCGAATTGCTGGGAAAAGCGGCCAAGAGTGCACCGATCTGCGGACGACCGCTGTTCGCCGCGAACCGGGCACTGCCCTGGCCGGAGGAGCCGGTGGCGGCGCTGTGGCACGCGTGCACCCTGCTTCGGGAGCAGCGCGGCGACACCCACAACGCGGTGCTCAGCGCCGCCGGGGTGACGGGCCGGGAATGCAATGTGCTGCATGCCGCGGCCGGTGCGATCCCGCGCGACTACATCGCCCGCACCCGTGACTACGACGACGAGGAATGGCATGCCCACGAGCGACAGCTGGCCGCGCGGGGTCTGCTCAACGACGACGGATCATTGACACCGGCCGGGCGCGAACTCAAGGACCACCTGGAATCCACCACCGACGTGCTGTCGTTGTCGGTGCTCGACGCCCTGACCGACGACGAGGTCGAGAAGATGTTTCAGGCGCTCACGCCGATCACCCGGACCGTGGTCGCCGGGGGTGATGTACCCGCCATGACTCCGATGGCGCTGCGCCGCGACGAGTTGGACGACGGCAGCGCCCATCTGGGTGCTTAGTGTCGAGATGCAGCGAAGGCCCCCGACCGGGGAGGGGCCGCGGGTGATTGCGGTTAAGGGCCTGATCTGGCTCACCGCGGCCGTATCGTATCTGGTCGCGGAAGTCGTTGCGGCAACGGCGTATCTGCCTTCCTACAGCTATATCCACAACGTCATCAGCGATCTCGGAGTCCCAGGATGTAGCTCGCCCTTCGCATGGTTGATGAACCTTGGGTTCGGTGTGAACGGCTTGCTGTTTCTCGTCGGCGCCGTGGCGATCAGCAACGCCCGACCGTTTCTCGCCCTTGCCGCAGCGAACGCCGTCGGCAATGTGCTGATCGCGTTGTTTCACAGCGGGTCCGCCACCCATGCCGTCGGCGCGGTCTTGGCGATCGCGGGTGGGAACGCGGCCGTCCTGGCCGGGGCCTCAATCATCGGCGGTTGGCACCGCACAGTGTCGGTCGGTCTCGGCGTGTTCGGACTGATCAGCTTCGCGCTGTTCGCGATAGACCTGAGGTACGCGGTCATACCGTTGGGAGTGGTGGAACGCTGCAGCGTCTATTCGATCACCGCGTGGCAAATTCTCAGCGCCGCTGCGCTCCTGAGCCGGCGGACCCTCAGGGCATACCCGGGCGGAGCCCGGACATGACTTCTACTCTGCGCAAATCGTGCTCACAAGGCCACCGATGGTCAAGACTGGACTCATGACCGATGACGGCGCGGACCGGGTTGCGGTGTACCTCGATTTCGACAACATCGTGATCTCGCGGTACGACCAGGTCAACGGCCGCAATTCGTTCCAGAAGGACAAGACCAAGGGCCTGAAGGAGGATCGGCTGGCCCGCGCCACCGTCGACGTAGGCGCCATCATCGACTTCGCGTCGTCGTTCGGCACGCTGGTGCTTACCCGCGCCTACGCCGACTGGTCGTCCGAGGTCAACTCTGGCTACCGCGAGCAATTGGTCGCTCGAGCAGTCGATTTGGTGCAGCTGTTTCCCGCGGCGGCTTACGGCAAGAACGGTGCCGACATCCGACTGGCCGTCGACGCGGTCGAGGACATGTTCCGCCTGCCCGACTTGACGCATGTGGTGATCGTGGCCGGCGACTCGGACTACATCGCGCTGGCGCAACGCTGCAAGCGGCTCGGCCGCTACGCGGTGGGCGTGGGGGTGGCCGGCTCGTCAAGCAAGGCGCTGGCGGCGGCCTGCGACGACTTCGTCATCTACGACGCGCTGCCCGGGGTTCCGGTGCCCGAGCCTGCGCCCAAGACCCGCTCGAACACCGCAGCCGACGAGCCTCCCCCGCCGGATCAGCAGGCGGCCGCCACCGCCCTGCTGACCCGCGCGCTGCGGATCGGTACCGAAAAGGACGACGTCGAGTGGCTGCACAACTCCGCGGTCAAGGCGCAGATGAAGCGGATGGATCCGTCGTTCAGCGAAAAATCCTTGGGTTTCAAGTCTTTCAGTGATTTTCTGCGGTCGCGAACAGATGTTGTCGAGCTCGACGAGAGTTCGACGACGCGAATGGTGCGACTGCGCTGAATCGATCCACAGCACTTTGCGTCCGGCAAACTATTTCAATGCCGATGTGACCAGCGTAACATGTTAAGACCATGTAAAAATCCGCTCCCAGAGAGGAGCTATCGGCTATGAGGCTCAAACTCCTGGCCGGGGTGGCTGTGATCGCGACCGGCTTCGGGCTACTGCCCACAACCCCTGTCGCCGCGCCTGTTCACGCAGCCCCGTCTCCACTTGCGCCATGTTCCCCGTGTCTGCCCGGCCCCGGCGGCAACGCGATCGGAGTCCCGGGGCACTCGGCCGTTCCGGTGACGGGCGGCGGACCCAAGACTGGCCATCCGTCAATCGCACAGCGGGGCACCAGCACCACCAGGCCCATCGGCAACTGAATAAATCCGCGCAGTACGATCCGGCACGCGGCTAGTTGACCGTTGTCACAGAGGCTTTCGCTGTCCTGAGATGAACCAGTGCGTCGGCGAAGCCTCTTCGAGGCCTTCGGGTGACGGGCGGCCGTAGCTGGCCATCAGATCGTCGGACGGGGTCGCGGTCACGGCCCAGCCGTGCTGGCGCAGCCAGTCGCTGACGTCCTCGCGCTGTTCGAAGTACCACAGTTCGTCGGTCTTGGGAACTTCAAGCGGCGAGCCGGCCTCGGCCATCATCTTCCGGACACGATCCATCCGCTCACGCCGCTCGTCGCGGAGTTCAGAAACCGCGAACTCAGGTCCGAGTCCCTCGACGGCGATGCGGCTGCCGGGTGCGGCAAGCTCCTGGATGCGTTCGAACAGCAGATCCTGGGCCGCGGCGGGCAGGTACATGAGCAGGCCCTCGACCGACCAGACACTCGGAGCCGACGGGTCAAATCCGGACTGTCGCAACGCCGTTGGCCAGTCTTGACGCAAGTCGACCGGGACGGGAACCCGATGGGCCGTGGGCTGGGAGCCGTGTTCGTGCAGGGTTTCGAGTTTGAAATCGAGCACGCGATCTTGGTCAAGCTCGTAGACCGTGGTGCCGTCGGGCCACGGCAGTCGCCACGACCGAGCGTCCAAGCCGGCGGCCAGGATCACCGCTTGGCGGACGCCGGCATTCGCTGCGTCGATGAATGCGGTGTCGAAAAACTTTGTCCGAGTAGCGAAGTAACTGACCAGGGCGCGCATCCGCTGCGGCATGTCGGGCTCGGCCTCGATGACGGCGGCGGGCAGTTGCGGACCGCCGTACCAGTCCCACACGCCGTGGCCGACGCGGTCGAGGAACACTCGCGCGAACGGGTCGTTGATCAGTGGGTCGCTGCTCTCGGTGTCGGCCGCGCGCGCCGCGGCAACCCCGAGTGCCGTCGCGCCCACGCTCTCGGTGATTTCCCAGCTGTCGTCATCGGTTCTGGCCACTACCCGACCCTACGTGAGCCGCTGATGCGGAAGAATCCCGGTCATCATGACCTCCACCCCGCGCAGACCGCACGTCATCCGGCTCGCCGTGTTCGCCGCTTTCCTGGTGGTGATGTTCTATCTGCTGGCGGTCAGGCACGTAGTGCACGTAGAGGACGTGCGGGGCTGGGTGAAGACGACCGGCCCGCTGGCTCCGTTGACCTACGTGGTGTTGTCGGCTGCGCTCGGGGCGATCTTCGTGCCGGGCCCGATTCTGGCGGCGAGCAGCGGGCTGCTGTTCGGCCCGCTGCTGGGCGTGTTCGTGACGCTGGGCGCCACAGTGGGCACCGCGGTCGTCGCGGCCGCCATGGGGCGTCGAGCGGGCCGTGACAGCGCCCGTGCCCTGCTGGGGACCGACCGCGCCGACCGTCTTGATGCCCTGATCCAACAGCGAGGATTGTGGGCGGTGGTCGGCCAGCGTTTCATTCCCGGGCTGTCGGACGCGCTGGCCTCGTACGCGTTCGGCGCATTCGGGGTCCCGGTGTGGCAGATGGCCGTCGGCGCGTTCATCGGTTCGGCGCCACGGGCGTTCGTCTACACCGCCTTGGGCGCGTCGATCGGAGACACGTCACCGGTGCTGGCGTACGCGGCGATCGGCGTATGGTGCGTGACGGCCGTGGTAGGCGCGTTCGCGGCGCGGCAGGGCATCCGCAAGTGGCGGGCACACAACGAACCAGCGGCCACAGAAGCCTCAGGGGTCACGCCGCCGAGGCAGTAGTCGAGGTGCCCGCCTCTGAGCGAATTCGCCGGGCGCGCGTCCTATTGGTGCAGTTCGGCGTAGTCGATGGCTTGGTCGACTTCGGTGATCGCCAGATGAACCATCTCGATCGCCTGTTCCCGGTGGCCGCCCGAATCGAAGGGGTCGGCATTTTGTAAATCGGTGAGGCTCTGGTTCAGGTGGTCTCGAGCACTGACCATGTGCGGCTGGAAGGCGTAGGCCACCCCGGCGCCGGCAAGACTGAAGCCGGCCGCGGTGATCACGCCGGCAACTGCCAGTCGAAATTTAGAGATCTGCATGTTGGTCCTCCTGAGATTGGCTTACCGCCGGAGCAAATCTGCACAACGGCGGCGGCCACGTCAAGTAGCGGCGTCGTCGGCGGGCCAGCTGGCTGGTCGGCGCCTGAATCGCCGCCGAGGACAGTGCAAGCTTCTGGTGGCCGACCTCGGCGTCCAATTCCTCGGGCTCGGCGAGCTGGTGCCGGATCAGAGATCTCGGTGCCGGCCGGCTCGCGTCACATCAGCCACTGCGGCCTCTCCTCCGGCAGGCATGCTGTTTGTGCCCACCTCACAGCGACAATTCGCGGCTATTGCCTGCGGGATCTTCCATTGTCGCTTTGAGGTGGGCACATCGTTACCGCACGGGAAAATGGCCGGTCTCAGCCATGTACTGCAACGTGAGTGGCGCGCGCGGCTCAGTCCCTCGGTCAAGTCCCTGGGAGTGGTGTAACGGCTGATCCTTCGATTTGGTGGGGTTAGAAGGGTTGGTTGGGGTCGGTGTTGGTGGTGTCACCTCCTGTCGTGGGTTGCCATCCGCTGTCGGGGTTGCAGAAGTCCTCGGGCCATGGCGCGGGGATGCCGTGCTCGTCGTGCCAGCCGGTGTGACCGATGTCGGCGAGCTGGTCGAGGTAGGCCCGGCGTGTCAGCCCTGGCCCGAATTCGTCTGGGGTGCTGGGGTTTATCATGCTGCGGGCTCCAATTCGGGCAGGCCGTTGGTAGCTGGTGGCGCGGGTTCGGGGTTGCCGACGGCAGCAGCGCGAGCCAGAATGTCCAGTCCAAGGTAGCGGCGGCCTTCAGTCCATTCGTCGTGCTGTTCGGCCAGGACAGCTCCAACGAGGCGGATGACGGCGTCACGAGAGGGGAAGATGCCGACAACGTCTGTGCGCCTGCGTATTTCGCGGTTGAGGCGTTCGTTGGGATTATTCGACCAGATCTGGCGCCACAGTTCCTTCGGGAACGCGGTAAACGCGAGTATCTGCTCGCGGGCACCATCGAGATGTTCGGCGACGGCGGGTAGCTTGTCGGCCAACGCGTCGACGACACGGTCGAACTGGGCGTGCACCGCCGCGGCGTCGGGCTGGTCATAGACCGAGTGCAGCAGCGCTTTGACCCACCCCCAGGAGCTTTTCGGGGTCACGTCCATCAAGTTGGCGGCGTAATGGGTTCGGCAGCGTTGCCACGCCGCGCCGGGCAGGTTCGCCGCGATCGCCTCGACCAGGCCCCGGTGGGCATCAGAAGTGACCAGCCGGACGCCATGCAGGCCGCGGGCGACCAGATCGGCGAAGAAGGTGTTCCACGCCGGGCCGGTCTCACTGGTGGCGACCTTGACCCCGAGCACCTCACGGTGCCCGTCGGCGTTGACGCCGGTGGCCACCAGCACCACAGCGTTGACCACCCGCCCGTCTTCGCGGACCTTCATCGTCAACGCGTCGGCCGCGACGAAGGTGAACGGTCCCGCATCACCCAGGGGGCGGGTACGGAACGCCTCGACCTGTGCGTCGAGGTCTGCCGCCATCCGCGAGACCTGCGACTTACTCAAACTGGTGATACCCAACGTGGCCACCAGTTTGTCCATCCGCCGGGTCGAGACCCCGAGCAGATAGCAGGTCGCCACCACCGAGATCAGTGCCGCCTCAGCGCGTTTGCGGCGCTCCATCAGCCATTCGGGGAAGTACGAGCCCTGGCGTAGCTTGGGGATCGCTACATCGATCGTGCCGACACGGGTGTCCAGTTCACGATGGCGGTAGCCGTTACGCGAGTTCGTCCGATCCGGGCCGGGCCGGCCGTACTCGGCGCCGCACACCGCATCAGCATCGGCCGACAGCAGCGCGTTGAGCACCGTGCCCAACAAAGTGCGCATCAGATCCGGCGACGCGTCAGACAGGCCCTGCTCCAACAACGCAGCAGGGTTCACAATATGGGGAGCGGTCATCGTGTGGTTCCTCTCGAGAGTGCTGTGGAAGGTTCACTCGAAGGATCACGCGGTGACCGCGCTCTCGTCCCGAACGACACACCGGGAAACGATCACGCGATCCGCGTTACACCACTATCAGGGACGCAACTAGTCCCTCCCGCAGAACCTCGAAGCCGCTTGACCGCTCAACCGATGTCATCGGGGCCGATCGAGGTAGCGTCGCGCGCCCCAGAAGTCGGCGTCCAGCCGGACCGGGGTGACACGCACCGGCGCGCTCACGTCGAACGCCTCGATCATCGTCTCGTTTCCGAAATACATTGCCACGTGATAGATCTCGTCGGCATTACGGCCATGTGAGTAGAACAGCAGATCGCCAGGTTGCAACGCGGACTTGTCGACCGGGCGGCCACGGCTATCGACGGCTTGCGGTCCGGCATCGCGCGGCAGGGTAATGCCGTGCAGCTGGTAGACGGTCGACGTGAAACCGGAGCAGTCGAGCCCAAATCCGGCCCGGCCACCCCACAGGTAGGGAACGTCCACGAAGCCGGCGGCCGACCGAATTAGCTCGTCACCGGTGGGATATGTTACCTCCGTTGCCTTTTCGTAGACCGTGACCGATTGAGCAGCCAGCCACCTCGGGCCGCGATCCGGGGTGGCCACCTGAATCGCTGTCTCGGTGCGACTCAGGACGGGAAGCCGCGTGTTCGCGCTGATTTCCAAGTCCCGATTCCGGAGGCCGGAGTCGCGGTACAACCAGACGGTGGTGCCGCGCTCGACCAGCGCGACGGGAGCGTGGTCCTGCTGCGCGCCGTAGCTCGGGTCGCTCGCCAACTGCACCTTGGGAATCCAGCCGGGATAGCCGCCGGAGTCCTTCGGTGTGGGTTGACCCGGGACCAGTACCTCGTCCCAGTCGCCCTGCTCTCGGACCACAATCACGCGGTCGCCGAAGAGGGCCTGCGTCTGGTCGAGATCGTCCGACGCGAGCGCCTCCTGCTGGGCCGGGGTCATGGCCGACAGCCAACCGCGAACATCGACGGGGTTTGTCAGGGCCGGGTGATCGACGGGCCGCGGACTCTGCGGCGCGGTCCACACCGTGGCTGCCGAGACGGCGACGTACGCGTGGCGCGCCGCGGGCGCGGCGGAGACGGGTGCTGCCGTCAGCCCGACGACCAATAAGCCGGCCAACGCTATTCGAATCGCGGCGCCGGTCATGTCGATCGACGTTAACGGAGTCGGCCCGCGTTCCTACTGAGCAACGCCGAGATCCTTGGGTCTGTCGATGAGCTGCTCGCGCAGGTGGACGAGCACGTCCTCGGTCATGGCGAAGCCGCCGAGGTGACTCTCAGAGCGAACGGTCAGTACGGCGTCTTGCAGACGGCCGACGGCGGTGTGCACTCCGGCGATCGGGACGACGTGGTCGGTCTGGCCGTGCCACCATCGCACCGGCACCTTGACGTCGATCAGCCGAAAACCCCAGTCGCGGCCGAGAAGTCGCGCATCGTCGACCATGGCCAGGCAGCGGCCGCGGAACGCGTTGACCATGTCGTCGACGAAGATCGCCTCGACTTCGGGATCATCGAGCACCTGCCGGTCGACTTCGGGCCACATTCGCATGTACACGCGATAGGCGCAGTGCGCGAAGGGAATCAGTGGCGCAAGCAGGATGGTGGCGAGGACAGCCAAGGGGCGGCGTAGCTGGGTGAGGATCGGGCTGAAACGCCGGGCGATCTCGGTGGCGCCCGCTCGGGTGGCCTCGGGCCCGACCGCCGGCACGATGCCGTCGAGCACGCCGATGGCGGCCACCCGATCGACCATGGGCGGCAACGCGCCACACGCCAGCGCGTAGGGGCCTCCGCCCGACATGCCGACGACACCAAGCTTTTTGGCGTCGAGAGCATCCGCGACCTGTGCCATGTCGGCAACCCATTCACTCACCGAGGTATAGCGGTGCGAATCGGACAGGCCGGTGCCCGGCCGCTCGACGACGATGACACGGAGGCCGAGTTTTTCGGCGGCACGGCGGCCCTTGGCGAGGAATTGGCGCCGCGCGCCGAGCGTGCCGTGGAACCACAGCACCACCGGGCCGAGCGGATCACCGAATTCGGCGTAACCGAGGCGGCGGCCGTCGGCCAGATGGAACTGACCTTCGGCCCGCGGCTTGGCGACGCGCGGTACGCCGCGCGGGTAGCGCAGTGGGTTGCCCATCGACCTTCACAGTAGGCGACCGGTTGACCTACGGGTGACCACCAAATGCCCAGTTGAGCGCAGTGTTCGGCAGCTGTTCCAGCGCGATTCATCGGGGCTTTGTCGCGGTGACAAGGTGCGTCTGGGCCGCCGGACCACATCCGCTACCCGACGGTTGGCCGCTCGACCTGCTGCCGCCCCCGGCTCGCAGGTGCTCGGCGTGCTGGCGGCTCCTTCAGCCGAATAGCACGAGGAGGGCGACGAACAGGCCGACGACCGCGAACATCAGCGCTGAGCCGAACACGAACAGGCCGCCCCGGGTCGCGAGGATGGCGAAGCCGAGGCGGGTTTCGCGGACGTACCGTTGCCGTGACAGTGCCGCGAGCGCGGACATCAGGCCGGCGCAGATCAGCGAGATCCCGAGGATGCCGGGAACGCGTGCGTCGGCGAGAAAGATGACGGTCACCGTGAAGACACCGCCCAACCCGACGAGCGTTATCGTGCGCTGCAGATGGTTCCGCTCGAACGGGTATTGCGCCCCCCAAAGTCGCGCAGGCCCGGGTTTCATCCTGGCTCAGCGGGGTGGCATGACGACGAGAACGAGAACACCGACGCCCGCGAGGACGATGGCCACGAAAACGAGTAGCGGGGCGCCGAAGCCGGGCAGCGGTTGGCGTTGCCGCAACGCGCGCTCGGTGACCAACCAACGCCGCACACCGACGCCGCAGGTCCCGTAGGCGATCGCCACGAGACCGAAAGCGAGGACCTCGCTGCCCAACGAGCGGTGTTCGAGCAGTAGCCGGTCGATCGCGACGGCGCCCGCGAGCACGGCCACCGCGAAGCGCAGCCACGCCAGGTAAGTCCGTTCGTTGGCCAGGCTGTAGAGCGGGTCGGGCTCGCGGCCCACGTCGTAGACCCCGCGCGGGTAGCGCG
>NZ_JBYCLA010000352.1:0-3794 GCF_057473665.1 Mycobacterium sp. TH-M25 | reverse complement strand
GGCGTCCTCGGCTGCGGCTACGAGTTCGGCGTGGTTGTCGGGCGGCTGAGCGCCCCAATATCCCAGCTGGAGTCCGAGCTTCATGCGCCACCTTCCTCGGGAGGTCTCGACCCTATCTTGAATCCATTCTTAGAACCTGTTCTACTCGACACTGTGACCACCAGCCACAGCAGCCCGGTGCAGATCGATACCCATCAGAAGCCACTCTCAGCGCCTCTGCGGTTGTCCTTCGACTACACCCGTTCAGTCGGACCCACCCTCAGCCAGTTCTTCACCGCCCTGCGCGAACGACGCATCGTCGGCACCCGAGGCTCGGACGGCCGGGTCTACGTCCCGCCCGCCGAATTCGACCCGGTGACCTACGAGCGGTTGACCGAGATCGTGCCGGTAGCCAGCGTCGGGACCGTGCTGTCGTGGACCTGGCAGCCCGAACCGCTCGAGGGACAACCGCTCGAGCGCCCGTTCGCCTGGGCGCTGATCAAACTCGACGGCGCTGATGTCGCCCTGTTGCACGCCGTAGACGTCGGATCGTCTGCTTCCATCAGCACAGGCGCGCGGGTGCACGCGCACTGGGTCGACGATCCGGTCGGCGCGATCACCGACATCGCCTACTTCGCGCTGGGCGACGAGGACGAGCCGGTGTCCGACAAGGCCGACAACCGCGAGCCGGTGACGGTCCAGGTGACACCCAGCACCATCGAAATCCAGCACACCGCTTCACTTCCCGAGACAGCGTTCCTGCGGGCACTGGAAGAGGGCAAGCTGCTCGGCGGACGCACCGGCGACAGCGGGAAGGTGTACTTCCCGCCTAAAGAAGCCGATCCGGCAACCGGCCTGGAACTCGACACCTTCATCGAGTTACCGGACAAGGGCACGGTGACGACGTTCGCGATCATCAACATCCCGTTTGCCGGTCAGCGCATCAAGCCGCCGTACGTTGCGGCCTACGTGCTGCTCGACGGCGCGGATATCGCGTTCCTGCACCTGATCCAGGAGATCGACGCGACCGAGGTGCGAATGGGCATGCGGGTGGAGGCGGTGTGGAAGCCCCGCGACGAATGGGGCCTGGGCATCGACAACATCGAATATTTCAAACCGACCGGCGAACCCGACGCCCACTACGACACCTACAAACACCACCTGTAAAAGGACCAAAGTGACTTTTCGCGATGTAGCTGTCGTCGGATTCGCCCATGCCCCGCATGTGCGCCGCACCGACGGCACCACCAACGGCGTCGAAATGCTGATGCCGTGTTTTCAGTCGCTCTACCAAGAAACCGGCCTCACGCAGACCGACATCGGCTTCTGGTGCTCGGGCTCCTCGGATTACCTTGCCGGACGGGCATTCTCGTTCATCTCCGCGATCGACTCGATCGGCGCCGTGCCGCCGATCAACGAGTCGCACGTCGAGATGGACGCGGCATGGGCGCTGTACGAGGCCTACATCAAGCTGCTGACCGGCGAGGTCGACACCGCGCTGGTCTACGGGTTCGGCAAGTCGTCGGCAGGTACGCTGCGCAGAGTCCTTGCGCTGCAGACCGATCCGTACACGGTCGCGCCGCTGTGGCCGGATGCGGTGTCAATGGCCGGACTGCAAGCCCGGTTGGGTCTCGACGCCGGCACATGGACCGCCGAGCAGATGGCGCAAGTGGCGCTGGACTCTTTCGCGGCCGCCGAGCGCACCGACTCGGAGCCGGCGGCCCAGACTATCGAAGAGCTATTGGATCGGCCGTACTTCGCGGATCCGCTGCGGCGACATGACATTGCGCCGATCACCGACGGCGCGTCGGCGATCGTGCTTGCCGCCGGTGACAAGGCTCGCGAGCTGCGCGAGAATCCGGCGTGGATCACCGGGATCGAGCACCGCATCGAGACTCCGGTCCTCGGCGCGCGCGACTTGACCACTTCACCGTCGACGGCGGCGTCGGCCAAAGCCGCGACGGGCGGTGACGCCGGCTCTATTGAGATCGCCGAGATCTATGCGCCGTTCACGCACCAGCAGCTCATCTTGACCGAGGCGATCGGCCTGCCGTCGTCGACGAAGGTCAACCCGTCGGGCGGTGCACTGGCCGCCAACCCGATGTTCTCCGCGGGCTTGGAACGCATCGGCTTTGCGGCACAACACATTTTCAACGGCTCCGCCGGCCGGGTGCTCGCGCACGCGACCAGCGGCCCGGTATTGCAACAGAATCTCGTCGCCGTGCTGGAAGGGAAATAAACTATGGCGGGCCAGCTTGCAGCGGTGCTCGGCACCGGCCAGACGAAATACGTCGCCAAACGCCAGGACGTTTCGATGAACGGCCTGGTTCGGGAGGCGATCGACAAGGCGTTGGCCGACTCCGGGTTGACGATGCACGATATCGACGCGGTGGTGGTCGGCAAGGCGCCCGACTTCTTCGAGGGCGTGATGATGCCCGAGCTGTTCATGGCTGACGCCGTCGGCGCGACCAACAAGCCGCTCATCCGGGTGCACACCGCGGGCTCGGTCGGCGGCTCGACCGGCGTGGTGGCCGCCAGCCTGGTGCAGTCGGGCAAATACCGGCGGGTGCTGGCGATGGCGTGGGAGAAGCAGTCCGAATCCAATGCCATGTGGGCGTTGAGCATTCCGGTGCCGTTCACCAAGCCGGTGGGCGCCGGCGCTGGTGGCTACTTCGCTCCACACGTCCGCTCCTACATCCGCCGCTCCGGCGCTCCGACGCACATCGGCGCCATGGTGGCGGTCAAGGACCGGCTCAACGGCGCCAAGAACCCGTTGGCGCACCTGCATCAGCCGGACATCACGCTGGACAAGGTGATGTCGTCCCAGATGCTGTGGGATCCCATTCGTTTCGACGAGACGTGCCCGTCGTCCGACGGCGCGTGTGCGGTGGTGATCGGCAGCGAAGAGGTCGCCGACCAGCGCGTCGCCGACGGTCACCCGGTGGCCTGGATTCACGCCACCGCGTTGCGCACCGAACCACTGGCGTATTCCGGCCGCGACCAGGTCAACCCGCAAGCCGGCCGCGACGCCGCCAAGGCACTGTGGAAGGCCGCGGGCATCACCAGCCCGATCGACGAGATCGACTGCGCCGAGATCTATGTGCCGTTCTCCTGGTTCGAGCCGATGTGGCTGGAGAACCTCGGGTTTGCGGCTGAGGGCGAGGGCTGGAAGCTCACCGAGGCGGGCGAGACCGCGATCGGCGGCCGGATCCCGCTGAACATGTCCGGCGGGGTGCTGTCGTCGAACCCGATCGGCGCATCGGGGCTGATCCGGTTCGCCGAAGCAGCCATTCAGGTGATGGGCAAGGCGGGCGATCACCAAGTTCCTAACGCGCGCAAGGCACTCGGCCACGCGTACGGCGGCGGCTCGCAGTATTACTCGATGTGGGTGGTTGGAGCGGACAAGAAGTGAAGTACACCTGCAGTATCGCGTTCGGCCAGATCGACCAGCTGACCGAACTGGCCAAGACCGCGGAGGAAGTCGGGTTCGACTCGATCGCCCTGCCGGACTCGATCTTTTATTTCGAGAAGCAGTCGGTCGATTACCCCTATACCGCCGACGGTAAGCGGATGTTTGACGAGGAGTCACCCTGGGTCGATCCGCTGATCCTGGCGGGTGCGATGGGCGCGGTCACCTCGAAGCTGCGGTTCTACACGAACGTGCTGAAGCTGGGTTCGCGCAACCCGCTGCTATTGGCCCGCCAGGTGGGCTCAGTGGCCAACCTGACCAACAACCGCTTCGGATTCGGCGTCGGGATCGGTTGGGCTCCGGAAGAGTTCGAATGGTGCGGCGTTCCCTACGCCAAGCGCGGCAA
>NZ_JBYCLA010000351.1:0-4244 GCF_057473665.1 Mycobacterium sp. TH-M25 | reverse complement strand
GGTAGGAACTGTGTCTGCGTCTATCCAGCAGACGACCCCACAGGGTTTGGGCCCGCGCTGCAGGTCGTCACCGACCACGGCGGCATGCTGATGGATTCCATTACCGTGTTGCTGCACCGACTCGGGGTCACGTATACGGCCATGATGACCCCGGTGTTCGAGGTGCGTCGCAGCTCGACGGGGGAGTTGCTCAGCGTTGCACCTCAAGCCGCTGGCACCGCACGCAACCTCGGCGAAGCCTGGATCTACGTCCAGCTGGTGCCTTCCGTGGATAGTAAATCCCTCGCCGAGGTCGAACAGCTGTTGCCCAGGGTCCTGGTCGACGTTCAACGGGTTGCCGCTGACGCAGCAGCGTTGAGCGCCACCTTGAGCGGCCTGGCCACGGACGTCGAAACCAACAAAGAAGGCCATTTTTCGGCCTCTGACCGTGACGATGTCGCGGCGCTGCTGCGCTGGCTGGGTAACGGAAATTTTCTGCTTTTGGGGTACCAGCGCTGCCGGGTGCATGACGGTCTGGTCTCCGGCGACGGGTCGAACGGCCTCGGCGTGCTGCGCGCCCGCACGGGTTCACGGCCGCGGCTGACCGACGATGACAAGCTGCTCGTCTTAGCGCAAGCCGCCGTCGGCAGCTATCTGCGCTACGGCGCATACCCGTATGCCATCGCGGTCCGCGAATACGACGATGGTGGTGACGGCGGCATTATTGAGCACCGCTTCGTCGGGCTTTTCACTGTCGCCGCTATGAACGCAGATGTCCTGGAGATCCCGTCGATCTCCAGCCGGGTTCGTGCGGCGCTTGCGCTGGCCGAAAGCGATCCCATTCATCCGAATCAGCTCTTGCTCGACGTCATCCAGACCGTCCCGCGCTCGGAGCTTTTCACGCTGAGCGCTGAACGGCTTTTCGCGATGGCCAAAGACGTGGTGGATCTGGGATCTGCGCGGCGCGCGTTGTTGTTCCTGCGCGCGGATCGGTTGCAGTACTTCGTCTCCTGCTTGGTTTATGTGCCCCGCGATCGCTACACCACAGGGGTGCGGCTGCAGATCGAGAACATCCTCGTTCGCGAATTCGGTGGTACACAAGTGGAATTCACTGCACGAGTTAGTGAATCACCTTGGGCGTTAATGCATTTCATGGTCCGACTATCGGAAGGCTCTGCGACCGGATCGGTTGACGTCTCGGACGACAACCGGATCCGGATCCAGGCGATGTTGAGCGAAGCCGCGCGGACATGGGCTGACCGGCTGATCGCCGCCGCGGCGGCTTTGTCTGAGGGTTCGGTCTCGCACGCCGACGCCGAGCACTACGCGGCCGCGTTCTCCGAGGCCTACAAACAAGCCGTCACCCCGGCCGACGCGATCGACCACATCGCCATCATCAAAGAGCTGGCCGATGATTCGGTCAAGCTGGTGTTCTTCGAGCGCAACGCGGATGGGTTCGCCCAGCTGACCTGGTTCTTGGGTGGGCGTAGCGCCTCGCTGAGCCAGCTGCTCCCGATGCTGCAAAGCATGGGCGTCGTCGTGCTCGAGGAGCGACCGTTCACCGTCACCCGGCCCGACGGCTTGCCGGTATGGATCTATCAGTTCAAGATCTCACCGCATCCGACAATCCCGCTGGCGTCGACAGCGGACGAACGGGCGGCTACCGCAAAACGATTCGCCGATGCAGTTACCGCGATCTGGCAGGGCCGTGTTGAGATCGACCGGTTCAACGAGCTGGTGATGCGTGCACGGTTAACCTGGCAGCAGGTCGTGCTCCTGCGTGCCTACGCGAAGTACTTACGGCAGGCGGGTTTCAACTACAGTCAGTCCTACATCGAATCGGTGCTTAATGAGCACCCCTCCACGGCTCGATCACTGGTCGCATTGTTCGAAGCACTCTTCGATCCCAGCCCGCCGGGTTCGTCTACGAGCCGCGATGCGCAAGCGGCTGCCGCCGCCGTCGCTGCGGACATCGACGCCTTGGTGAGCCTGGACACCGACCGCATCCTTCGTGCCTATGCATCCCTGGTTCAGGCCACCCTGCGAACCAATTACTTTGTGACACACGAAAGTTCGGCTCGCAGCAAGGATGTGCTCGCCCTCAAACTCAATGCCCAGCTGGTCGACGAGCTGCCGCTGCCGCGCCCCAAGTTCGAGATCTTCGTGTATTCGCCCCGGGTCGAGGGTGTGCACCTGAGGTTCGGTGCGGTGGCGCGTGGCGGGCTGCGCTGGTCGGACCGCCGCGACGACTTCCGCACCGAGATTCTGGGTCTAGTCAAGGCGCAGGCGGTCAAGAACGCCGTTATCGTGCCGGTCGGCGCCAAGGGCGGGTTCGTGCTCAAGCGGCCGCCGCTGCCCACCGGCGACGCCGCCGCCGACCGCGACGCGACGAGGGCCGAAGGCGTCGCCTGCTACCAGCTGTTTATCTCCGGGCTGCTCGACATCACTGACAACGTCGACCACGCCACCGGAAAAGTTAGCGCGCCGCCCCAGGTGGTGCGGCGTGACGGTGACGACGCCTATTTGGTGGTGGCTGCGGACAAAGGCACCGCCACCTTCTCCGACATCGCCAACGATGTCGCCAAGTCCTACGGGTTCTGGCTGGGTGACGCCTTCGCCTCCGGTGGATCGGTGGGCTATGACCACAAGGCCATGGGCATTACTGCCAAAGGTGCGTGGGAGGCCGTCAAACGACACTTCCGGGAGATGGGGGTGGACACCCAGAACGAGGACTTCACCGTTGTGGGCATTGGCGACATGAGCGGCGACGTGTTCGGTAACGGCATGCTGCTGAGCAAGCACATTAGGCTGATCGCCGCCTTCGATCATCGGCACGTTTTCCTCGACCCAGACCCCGATGCCGCGGTTTCGTGGGCCGAACGACAGCGGATGTTCGATCTGCCGCGGTCCAGCTGGGACGACTACAACAAGTCGTTGATCAGCGAGGGCGGCGGCGTGTACAGCCGCGATCAGAAAGCCATCCCGGTCAGTCCGCAAGTCCGCGCTGCCCTCGGCATCGACGGTGACGTCACCGAAATGGCCCCACCCAACTTGATCCGGGCGATTCTGCAGGCCCCGGTGGATTTGTTGTTCAACGGCGGCATTGGCACTTACATCAAAGCTGAAGCTGAATCCGTTGCCGACGTCGGTGATCGCGCGAACGATCCGGTGCGAGTCAACGCAAATCAGGTGCGCGCCAAGGTTATCGGCGAAGGTGGCAACCTCGGGGTTACCGCGTTGGGCCGCGTCGAGTTCGATCTGTCCGGCGGACGGATCAATACCGACGCGTTGGACAACTCTGCCGGCGTGGACTGCTCCGCCCACGAGGTCAACATCAAGATCCTGATCGACTCGCTGGTCACCGCCGGCAAGGTCAGGGCCGAGGAGCGCAAACACCTGTTGGAGTCGATGACCGACGAGGTCGCGCGGCTGGTGCTCACCGACAACGAGGACCAGAACGACTTGATCGGCACCAGCCGCGCCAACGCGGCTGGCATGCTCTCCGTGCACGCGATGCAGATCAAGTACTTGGTGGATGAACGCGGAGTCAACCGCGAACTGGAAGCGTTGCCGTCGGAGAAGGAGATTGCGCGGCGATCCGAGGCCGGCATCGGCCTTACCTCCCCCGAGCTCTCGACGCTGATGGCCCACGTCAAGCTGGCACTCAAAGAGCAGATGTTGGCCACCGAACTGCCGGATCAGGATGTCTTCGCGTCAAGGCTGCCGCGATACTTCCCGAAACCGCTGCGCGATCGTTTCACCCCGGAAATCCGCTCGCACCAGCTGCGCCGCGAAATCGTCACCACCATGCTGATTAACGATCTGGTGGACACCGCCGGCATCAGCTATGCCTTCCGGATCACCGAGGATGTCGGTGTCGGGCCGATTGACGCGGTACGCACCTATGTCGCCACCGACGCCATCTTCGGTGTGGATGACGTGTGGCGGCGCATCCGCGCGGCGAACTTGCCGGTCGCGCTGTCGGATCGGATGACGTTGGATACCCGTCGGCTGATCGACCGCGCTGGACGGTGGCTACTCAACTATCGGCCGCAGCCGTTGGCCGTCGGCGCCGAGATCAACCGATTTGCGGCGAAGGTTCAGGCGCTCACGCCGCGAATGTCCGAATGGTTGCGCGGTGACGACAAGGCCATCGTCGAACAGGACGCCGCGGAATTCGCGGCGCAGGGTGCGCCCGAAGACTTGGCTTACCGGGTCGCGGTCGGGCTGTACCGCTACAGTCTGCTTGACATCATCGACATCGC
>NZ_JBYCLA010000350.1:0-2881 GCF_057473665.1 Mycobacterium sp. TH-M25 | reverse complement strand
AGGTGGTAGCCGGCCGCGTCGGCGCACTCCGGCAGATCGCTTCCAGAGCTGCAGACGATACAGGAGACCTGCTCGGAGAAGCGGCAGCTGGGGTGTTCGATCGTCACCACATGCGATGCGCCGAGGACCCCAAGCAGCAGGACGCTTCCGTCCGGGTGTTTTAGGACGTACCTGGCCAGCGGCGGCGGCGCGGGCGCGTTGAGTGCCAGTCCGAGCCTGCTGCCGTCGACGTCGACAGGAGCTATGGCGAGCTGATGAAGCGGCACCGACCTAATCCTCTGCGGTCTTATGCCGACGGCGGGGGCGCGGGGTAGACGGTGAGTTCACCGGTTAGCACGGACTTGCCGGTCGATATTTCCCATGGCATGTCCGGCGCCCAGCGTTCGAACGACAGCAGCAGTGCTTCGTCGGCTCCCCGATCAACACTGCCGTAGTCGACGAAGTCCATCTCCCCGCCGGGCGGCAGGCCGGTCGTGCCTTCGGTGGTGTAGCCGGCGTGGCCGCGCTCGGATTCGCTAAACGTCACGCCGTCGACCACCTGTTGGCCGCCGGGCTGCAAGGACTCGAGGTCTTTGCGGGTGACCCACATCGCCAGTTTGAGACGTCCATCGTCGTCCTCGACGCTGAACCAGAGCGGCTGGTCGCCGCCTTCCAGCAGATGTTCCCACCAGACGAAGGGGCCTTCGCGGTAGGTGACCGATCCGCGGACCACGTAGTCGACGCCGCCGTAGCTGACGATGGCCCCGGGGCCGAGCTGCCGAGGCCCGAATTGCGGCATCGCGTTAAAAGAAAGCGGGTCGGAACGCCAGCCCGGCTGAGTCAGTGTCTTGGGTCGCCGCAAAGCCACGACGAGAATAACGATGGATGCGATGAACAGCACCACGGCAAGGACGACCAGCAGTGATCCCACGCAGACCCTTCCGTGCCGGACAGCGAGTGTGCGCATTAAGTTAACAGTTTTCGCTTGCCTCGGCGGTGTAACGGGCTGGCCGACAGGCCGTGCCACCGCGTGTCCTACCCGATGCTGTCGACGTCGGCCGGTAGGCTATCGAACAACTGTTCGGTGTTAGATGGGGAGCATGTGATGCGCGTGATGGGCGTCGATCCCGGGTTGACGCGGTGCGGGTTGTCCGTCGTCGAAAGTGGGCGCGGTCGCCACGTTGTCGCGTTGGATGTCGACGTGGTGCGCACACCCTCGGACGCACCGGTGTCTCAGCGATTGCTGGCTATCAGCGATGCCGTCGAGCACTGGCTGGACACCCATCATCCGGATGTCATGGCCATCGAGCGGGTTTTCTCTCAGCAAAATGTGTCGACCGTGATGGGTACGGCACAAGCCGGCGGGGTGATCGCGTTGGCCGCGGCGAGACGCGGTATCGACGTGCACTTCCATACCCCCAGCGAGGTGAAGGCCGCAGTGACCGGCAACGGTGCCGCCGACAAGGCGCAAGTTACCGCGATGGTCACCAGAATCCTTGCGCTGCAAGCTAAACCGACACCGGCCGATGCGGCTGACGCGTTGGCCCTGGCGATCTGCCACTGCTGGAGAGCGCCGATGATCGCCCGGATGGCCGCGGCCGAAGCGCTGGCCGCGCAGCACCGTCAGGCCTATCGGGCCAAGGTAGCCAGCAAGGTTAAGGCCGCCCGATGATTTCCTCAGTCCGCGGCGAGGTACTCGAGGTCGCACTTGACCACGCCGTCATTGAAGCCGCCGGCATCGGCTACCGGGTAAACGCGACACCGGCGACGTTGGCGACGTTGCGGCAGGGCAGTCAGGCCCGGCTGGTCACCGCAATGGTCGTGCGTGAGGACTCGATGACGCTATACGGGTTTTCCGACGCCGAGAACCGTGACCTGTTCCTGACGTTGCTGTCGGTTTCGGGAGTGGGGCCTCGCCTGGCTATGGCGACACTGGCCGTGCACGACGCGGCGGCACTGCGGCAGGCACTGGCCGATAGCGATGTTGCCGCGCTGACTCGGGTGCCCGGTATCGGTAAACGCGGCGCCGAACGGATGGTGCTGGAGTTGCGCGACAAGGTGGGTGCGGTCGCGGCACCCGGATCGGCTGCGGGCGCTGCTGCTAACGGCCACGCGGTGCGAAGCCCCGTAGTCGAAGCCCTGGTCGGGCTGGGCTTTGCGGCCAAGCAAGCCGAGGAAGCGACCGATCAGGTGCTCAGCGGTGACCTTGGAAAAGATGGCGCGGCGACGACGTCCAGTGCCCTGCGGGCCGCCCTGTCGTTGCTGGGCAAGGCCCGATGAGCCGCGCCGGCGACGATGCAGTGGGGGCACCTCCCGCTTGCGGGGGACGAAGCGATGGGGTGGGGGCACTCCCCCGCGCGCAGGATGTACCCCCACCCGCTTGCGGGGGAAAGCCGCGCAATTGAGCGAGGACTACTCGGATCGGGAGGTTTCCCCGGCGCTGACCGTCGGCGAGGGCGACATCGATGTCAGCCTGCGGCCGCGCTCGTTGCGGGAGTTCATCGGTCAGCCACGGGTGCGTGAACAGCTCCAGCTGGTCATTGAGGGGGCCAAGAACCGTGGCGGCACGCCGGATCACATCCTGCTGTCCGGCCCGCCGGGGCTGGGTAAGACGTCGTTGGCCATGATCATCGCTGCTGAACTTGGTTCCTCGTTGCGGGTGACGTCCGGGCCTGCGCTGGAGCGCGCCGGTGACCTGGCAGCGATGTTGTCCAACCTGGTCGAGCACGACGTGTTGTTCATCGACGAAATCCACCGCATCGCCCGGCCTGCGGAGGAGATGCTGTACCTGGCGATGGAAGACTTTCGGGTCGACGTGGTCGTCGGCAAAGGCCCTGGGGCGACATCGATTCCCCTGGAAGTCGCACCCTTCACCCTGGTCGGCGCGACCACTCGATCCGGC
>NZ_JBYCLA010000349.1:0-4865 GCF_057473665.1 Mycobacterium sp. TH-M25 | reverse complement strand
CCCGCACGCCCCCGCCGCCGACCGACGCGCAGAGTGTCGAGTGGCTCAAGCAGCTGGCTGCCGCGAAACCGGCGAGCATGCAAGGGTTTCACGCGTGCAGCCCCTCGTCGGCGGTGTGCAACCCCGATAAGCCGGGGATGGCCATCAGCCATGCAACCAGAATAAACCCCACGACACATCGACTGGACGCGCTTTCGTCTGCCCGTAGTCTGAACATGATGCGGCATTACTACTCGGCGGATGCGATTCGCGCGGCTGAAGCGCCGCTGTTGGCCGGGTTGCCCGACGGCGCGCTGATGGCGCGTGCTGCCTACGGATTGGCGACCGCGATCATCAGCGAGTTGACCGCCCGCACCGGGGCAGTGGCGGGGCGGCGGGTGTGCGCGGTCGTCGGTTCCGGAGACAACGGCGGTGACGCGCTGTGGGCAGCGACCTATTTGCGGCGTCGCGGAGTGGCCGCCGACGCCATCCTGCTGAAGCCGGAGCACACCCATTCCAAGGGACTGGCCGCTTTCCGCGCAGCCGGCGGGCGGATCGTCGAACGCGTCAACGTGTGGACCGACCTGGTGATCGACGGGGTCGTCGGCATTTCCGGCTCCGGTCCGCTGCGACCGGACGCAGCCGAGGTCTTCGAAGCCGTCAGGGCGCACGGGATCCCGGTGGTGGCCGTCGACATCCCTAGTGGCATCGACGTCGCGACCGGTGCGATCAACGGGCCGGCCGTGCTCGCCGCGCTGACCGTCACGTTCGGCGGCCTCAAACCGGTCCATGCGCTGGCCGACTGCGGGACCGTGCAGCTCATCGACATCGGCCTTGACCTGCCCGATACCGACATCATCGGCTTCGAAGCGGGCGACGTTGCGGCACGCTGGCCGGTGCCGGGGCCGCACGACGACAAGTACTCCCAGGGTGTCACGGGCGTCATAGCCGGCTCGTCGACCTACCCCGGCGCCGCGGTGCTGTGCACCGGCGCCGCCGTCGCAGCGACGTCGGGAATGGTCCGCTATGCCGGCAGCGCGCGCAGTGTGGTCCTGGCGCACTGGCCGGAGGTGATCGCCGCGCCCACGCCGGCCGCGGCCGGTCGGGTCCAGGCGTGGGTCGTCGGGCCCGGGTTGGGCACCAACGAAACCGGGGCTGCCGCGCTGTGGTTCGCAGTGCAGTCCGACTTGCCCGTGCTCGTCGACGCCGACGCGTTGACCATCCTGGCCGCGCACCCGGACATGCTTGCCTCCCGTCACGCCCCGACGGTGCTGACCCCGCACGCCGGTGAGTTCGCCCGACTGGCCGGTGGGCCGCCCGGTGACGACCGTGTCGGGGACACCCGCAGGCTGGCCGACGCACTCGGGGCGACCGTGCTGCTCAAGGGCAACGTCACCATCGTCGCCGATCCTGGTGGCCCGGTCTACCTCAATCCGGCCGGGCAGTCGTGGGCCGCCACCGCGGGCTCCGGCGACGTGCTGTCCGGGATGATCGGCGCCCTGCTGGCCGCCGGCTTACCCTGCGCCGAGGCGGCAGCAGCAGCAGCGTTCGTTCATGCCCGGGCCGCGGCGCTGTCGGCGGCCGACCCGGGGCCCGGGCACGCACCGACTTCGGCTTCACGAATTCTCGACCACATTCGCGCTGCATTAGCAGCGCTCTAACCGAAAGGAATCATCTATGCCGCAACACCCGTCCATGCCCGCGCACGCCATCGCCCCCGCCTACACCGGTCGGTTGTTCACCACGCCGGTGGCCGCACTGCGGCTCCCCGAGGAGTCGATGGACCCCGACGCCGCCTACCGCTTCATTCACGACGAGCTGATGCTCGACGGCAGTTCGCGGCTGAATCTGGCCACCTTCGTCACCACCTGGATGGATCCCCAGGCGGGCCGGTTGATGTCGGAGACGTTCGACAAGAACATGATCGACAAGGACGAATACCCGGCGACCGCGGCCATCGAACAACGTTGTGTCTGCATGATTGCCGACCTGTTCCACGCGGACGGCCTGCGCGACGACGACCCGTCCAGCGCCACCGGGGTGTCGACCATCGGGTCCAGCGAGGCGGTGATGCTGGGTGGGCTGGCCATGAAGTGGCGGTGGCGGGAGAAGGTCGGCAAAGGATGGAAGAAGCGCACCCCGAACCTGGTGATGGGCTCCAACGTCCAGGTCGTCTGGGAGAAGTTCTGTCGCTACTTCGACGTCGAACCGCGCTACCTGCCGATGGAGGAGGGACGCTACGTCATCACCCCCGAGCAGGTGGTCGACGCCGTCGACGACGACACCATCGGCGTGGTGGGGATTCTCGGTACCACCTACACCGGCGAACTCGAACCGATCGCCGAGATCTGCGCGGCGCTGGACAAACTGGCGGCCGGCGGAGGGGCGGACGTTCCGGTGCACGTCGACGCCGCCAGTGGGGGCTTCGTGGTGCCCTTCCTGCAACCCGAGCTGAAGTGGGACTTCCGGCTGCCCCGGGTCGTCTCGATCAACGTCAGCGGGCACAAGTACGGGCTGACCTACCCCGGCGTGGGTTTCGTCGTGTGGCGCAGCAAGGAGTACCTACCCGAAGACCTGGTCTTTCACGTGAACTACCTCGGCGGCGACATGCCGACTTTCACGCTGAACTTCTCGCGCGCCGGTAATCAGGTGGTGGGCCAGTACTACAACTTCCTGCGGCTCGGCCGCGAGGGCTACACGCAGGTGATGCAGACCCTGTCGCAGACGGCGCGCTGGCTCGGCGAGCAACTGCGGACCGGCGAGCACTGCGAGATCATCTCCGACGGCTCGGCGATTCCGGTGGTCAGCTTCCGGCTGGCCGCGGACCGCGGATACACCGAGTTCGACGTCTCGCACGAGCTGCGCGGATACGGCTGGCAGGTTCCGGCGTACACCATGCCGGACAACGCCACCGACGTATCGGTGCTGCGCATCGTCGTGCGGGAAGGCTTCTCGGCCGACCTGGCCCGGGCGTTTTACGACGACGCTCGCAGCGCCCTGGCCAGCCTCGACAAGCTCAAGCCCGGTGGGCACTACCGCGCGGAGCACTTCGCGCACTGACCGCGACGTTCGGCGAGAGTGCGACTGGCGACACATCGTGCGAGTAACGGTGTCGGTGGTTGCACTTTCGCGGCGGGCCGCGACTGTCTGGGACAATGGCGGCCGTGTCTGCAACGCCGATCTCCCTGACGCCCGGTGTGCTCGCCGAGTCCGTCGTGGATCTGGGCGCCGTCGCCCACAACGTGCGGGTGCTGCGCGAGCGCGCCGGTAACGCGCAGGTGATGGCCGTGGTCAAGGCCGACGGCTACGGCCACGGCGCCGTCGAAGTGGCCCGGACCGCCTTGGCCGCCGGTGCTGCCGAACTCGGTGTCGCCACCGTCGCCGAAGCGCTCGCACTGCGTGCCGCAGGTCTCACCGCGCCCGTGCTGGCTTGGCTGCATCCGCCCCGCATCGACTTCGGTCCGGCGCTGCGGGCCGACGTGCAGATCGCGGTGTCCTCGTCGCGCCAATTCGACGAGGTCGTCGGTGCGGCCCTTCGCACCGGCCGCACCGCAGCGGTGACGCTCAAGGTCGACACCGGGCTGAATCGAAACGGAATCCCGCTGTCGCAGTACCCCTCGATGCTCGAGGCGTTGGCGCCCGCCGTCGCCGCGGGCACCATCCGCCTACGCGGCCTGATGTCGCACATGGTGTATGCCGACCAGCCCAACAACCCGATCAATAACCTTCAAGCGCAACGCTTTACCGATGTCGTGGCCCTGACGCGCGAGAAGAACGTGCGGTTCGACGTCGCCCATCTGTCGAATTCCTCGGCCACCATGTCGCGGCCCGACCTCGCCTTCGACCTGGTCCGTCCAGGAATCGCGCTGTACGGACTGAGCCCGGTGCCGACCTTGGGCGCGATGGGTCTTATGCCGGCAATGACGGTGAAATGCTCTGTCGCGCTGGTTAAATCCATTCGCGCCGGCGAAGGTGTGTCATACGGACACACCTGGATCGCGCAGCAGGACACCACGGTGGCGCTGATGCCGATCGGCTATGCCGACGGTGTGTTCCGATCGCTGGGCGGACGGTTGGAGGTGCTGATCAACGGCCGCCGCCGCCCCGGTGTCGGGCGCATCTGCATGGACCAGTTCCTGGTGGATCTCGGGCCCGGCCACGTCGACGGCGCCGAAGGCGACGAGGCGATCCAGTTCGGCCCCGGCACCGGCGGTGAGTCGACCGCTCAGGAGTGGGCAGACCTGCTCGACACCATCCACTACGAGGTGGTCACCAGCCCGCGTGGACGCATCGTCAGAACCTATCGCGAGGCTGAAAAGCATTGAGCGACGACATTTTTGACGTATTCCGTATCGGCAATCCCGGGCGGGGGCGCTGGCTTGCCGGTGCTGCCGGAATCGGCGCCGTCGGCACCATCGCGGGAGCGACGGTAGCCCGCACGATGCTCAATCGGCGTGCGGTGGTCGACGATCCGTTCGCCCACGAGGATTTCGAGTTGCTGGACTACGACCGCAGTTTTCTGGTGACCACCCCTGACGGCGTACACCTTTCGGTTCGCGAGGTCGGGCCCACCGACGCGCCGATGACCGTCGTGTTCGCCCATGGTTTCTGTCTTCGTATGGGGGCCTTTCACTTTCAGCGGATCCGGCTGTCCGAGGAGTGGGGTCCGCAGGTTCGGATGATTTTCTACGACCAGCGCGGCCATGGTCGCTCCGGGGAAGCGGCACCGGAGACCTATACGATCACGCAGTTGGGTAAGGATCTGGAAACCGTGCTTCAGGTGATCGCGCCACGCGGGGCGATCGTGCTGGTCGGGCATTCCATGGGCGGAATGACGGTGCTGGCGCACGCACGCCAATTCCCGGAGCGGTACGGAAGCCGGATCA
>NZ_JBYCLA010000348.1:0-7502 GCF_057473665.1 Mycobacterium sp. TH-M25 | reverse complement strand
GGGCCGACATCGTGATGGCGCGCGCCGCCGCGGCCCACGCCGCCTGGCATGGCCGCGAACACCCCAACATCGACGACCTGCGTGCCGCCGCCAAACTCGCACTGCCGCATCGCCGTCGGCGCAATCCGTTCGACGCGCCCGGTCTCGGCGACGACGAGCTCGACGAGCTGCTGCCACCTGATACCGACCCCGGCCCGGATCCCGACACCGACCCCGACGACCCGGGCGGCGGGCAGGGCGATCCCGAGCCGAATACCGCCGGCGGCCAGCAGGGCCCGGCATTGGCGCCACCCGTCGCTGCGGGCGAGCCTTATCGGACAAAGCTTTTCACGGTCAGCGGATTAGGCGACGGGCATGCCGGCCGGCGTAGCCGGGCGCGGACGACGACGGGCCGTCGTACCGGCGCCAGCCCGCTGGCCGAGTCGGGCATCCATCTCGTCGAGACGATGCGGGCCGCCGCACCGCATCAGGCCGCGCGCGGCCGCAGCGGTGGTCGACTGCTTCTGCAGGGCAACGATCTTCGGGGTGCCGTGCGGGAGGGCCGCGAGGCCAACCTGGTGGTGTTCGTCGTCGACACCTCCGGGTCGATGGCCGCCCGGAGGCGCATGCAGCAGGTCAAGACGGCCATCCTGTCGTTGCTGCTCGACGCCTACCGGCGACGTGACCGGGTCGGTGTCGTCACCTTCCGCGACCGGGCGGCCGAGATCGCTCTTCCACCAACCGGTTCCGTCGATATCGCAGCCAAGCGCCTGGACGACCTGCCGGCCGGCGGGCGGACACCGCTCGCCGAGGGGCTGATGAAGGCGGCCGAGGTGGTGCGGCGGGAACGGCTGCGCGATCCGAGCAGGCGGCCACTGCTCGTCGTCGTCACCGACGGCCGGGCGACGTCGGGACCCGATCCCATCGGGCGGGCCCAGCAGGCCGCCGCGCTGCTGGCGCACGACCGGGTCGACAGCATCGTCGTCGACTGCGAAACCGGGCGCATGCGAATGGGTTTGGCTGCGACCTTGGCCCAGCATCTGGACGCCGAGCATGTACCGCTTGCGCATGTCAGCGCTCACGCGCTGGCCGACATCGTCCGCGGTGCCACAACTCCCGGGGCCGCCTGATGCCGCAGGGCCGGGTCTCGGTCGTACCCGATGACAAGCTGACGACGCGGCAGCGCCGTAACCGGCCGCTGCTGATGGTGCACACCGGCAACGGCAAGGGAAAGTCCACCGCTGCCTTCGGATTGGCGCTGCGTGGCTGGAACCAGGGGTTCCGCATCGGGGTGTTCCAATTCGTCAAGTCGGCCAAGTGGCGCATCGGTGAGCAGACCGTGCTGGAGCGACTGGGTGCGCTGCACACCGAGACCGGTGAGGGTGGTCCCGTCGAATGGCACAAGATGGGGTCGGGTTGGTCATGGAGCCGCAAGGCCGGCACCGAGGTCGACCACGCCCAGGACGCCGCGGCCGGGTGGGCGGAGATCAAACGGCGGATCGCCGCCCAGACCCACGACCTTTACGTGCTCGACGAATTCACCTATCCAATCACGTGGGGCTGGGTCGACATCGACGATGTCGTCGAGACTCTCGCGAACCGGCCGGGCCACCAGCACGTCGTGATCACCGGCCGAAATGCCGACCCCGGGCTGGTCGAGATCGCGGACCTGGTCACCGAGATGACCAACGTCAAGCATCCGATGGACGCCGGCCAGAAAGGTCAGCGGGGCATCGAGTGGTAGCCACTCTGCCCCGCATCGTGGTCGCCGCGCCGGGATCTGGACACGGAAAGACTACTGTCGCAACTGGATTGATGGCCGCCCTGGCCGCACGCGGGCTGGCGGTATCCGGTCACAAGGTGGGTCCTGACTTCATCGACCCCGGTTACCACGCGCTGGCCACCGCTCGGCCGGGCCGCAACCTCGATCCGTTCTTGGTCGGCGAACAGCGGATCGTCCCGCTGTTGCTGCACGGTGCACGGGCGGCCGATGTCGCCGTGATCGAGGGCGTGATGGGGCTTTTCGACGGCCGGTTGGGTACCGCAGGGGAGGCGTCCACCGCGCACGTCGCCACGCTGACGAAATCTCCGGTGCTGCTGGTGGTCGACATTTCGCACGCGTCGCGGACCCACGCGGCGATGATCGCCGGGCTGGCCGCGTTCGACCCGTCGGTCCGCATCGCGGGCGTCATTCTCAACAAGGCGGGCAGCCCGCGGCACGCCGAGGAGGTACGGGACGCGCTGACGCCCACCGGTATTCCGGTGCTCGGTATCCTGCCCCGCGACGACAGCATCGAGACGCCGTCACGTCATTTGGGTCTGGTTCCCGCCGCGGAGCGTGCCGAGTCGGCCCAGACCCTCAAGCGGATTGCGGAAGTGGTTGCCGCGCATGTCGATCTCGATCGGGTGCTGGAGTTGGGCCGTAAAGCTGCAACGCTGTGTGGCACGTCGTGGGATGCCGCACACGAAATCCAACCACCCTCGGCAAAGCGCCCGGTGATCGCGATGGCCGGCGGACGCGCCTTCACCTTCCGCTACGCCGAAACCGAAGAACTGCTACGCGCCGCCGGTTGCGACGTCGTCGAATTCGACCCGCTGGTGGACGCGACCCTGCCTGCTGGGACGGCGGGCATCTATCTCGGGGGCGGATTCCCCGAGGTACATGCCGTCGAACTGGCCGAGAATCGCTGCCTGATAGCGGAATTGCGGTCCGTCATCGCCGCGGGAATCCCGACTGTCGCCGAGTGCGCCGGGCTGCTCTACCTGTGCCGGTCGCTCGACGGCGTACCGATGGTCGGTGCGGTGCCCGCCGATGCGGCGATGACGCCGCGACTCACTCTCGGCTACCGCAGCGCCACCAGCCCGGCGGACTCGCTGCTCGCCGAAGCGGGGGCGCAGGTCACTGGCCACGAATTCCACCGCACGGTAATCACTTCCGTCGACCTGGACGGCCGGTCGGCGTGGCGCCTACCTGCCGGGCCCGACGGCTTCGCGACCCCGGCGCTGCACGCCGCCTACCTGCACACGCACTGGGCCGGCCACCCCGCGCTGGCGCAACGGTTCGCGCGCGCCGTGCATGGGTACGCCGACTGCACACGGCCCTGACGCACGGTGCTGTATCTGGGGAAGCATGGCATGGACTTTAATGCCGCACAGTCCATTTGACGGGCTCTGCATGTTCACTCAAGATCTTGCCGAGGCGGCGCGCGGCACAGCTCAGCCATATCGCCGAGCTGCGCCGACCACCTGTCCGACTGCCTGCGCGAGCACAGCAGTCAGCTCTGACTCGTCGCCGCAACGGGAGGCTGTCCGTCCCACTCAGTTCAACTCTGAACTGGTGAAAAACCAGCGCCGGTAATGCCTTTGGGGTTGACGTCGGCGAGGATCGCATTGATCGATACGATCTCGCGCTGCGGCGAGGGTACGAGCGGCAGTACCGGCAGGGAGCCGTCGCGGAACATTCCGACCAGCAGGTCGTCAACCCTCTTGCCCGGTCAGCACATCGACTTGCCGGGCGCTCAGATCAGCTATATCGGCTGTGCCCAACACCGTGGCTCCGTGGGCCAGGTCTGAGACCAGGCGGCTTGGCTTTCACGCCGCGTGCCGCCGGACCTCTGGGCAGCACCGCGCAGGGCCTGGGACCACTTCTGTGATGTATGATGTGGTGTATGAAGCGGACGAACATCTACCTCGATGAGGAGCAGACGACGACCCTCGACCGGCTGGCAACACAAGAGGGCGTGTCACGCGCCGAACTGATCCGCCAACTGCTGAATCGCGTTCTTGCCAATGCCGACGACAGCCTCGCGTCGGACCTTGAAGCAATCGAGGAATCGTTCGGTGCGCTAGCTGACATCGAGGTGCCGGTGCGCGGCCAGAGCGGTCGCGAGGACCACCTGGCGAGCATCTGGCGCCGCTCATCGTGATTCTGGTCGATTCCGATGTGTTGATCGCACATCTGCGCGGTGTCGCCGCCGCCCGAGACTGGCTCACCGGTGCCCGAAAGCGCGGACCTCTCGCGATGAGCGTGGTGTCGGTCACCGAGCTGATCGGTGGAATGCGATCAGCCGAGCGTCGAGAGGTATGGCGATTGTTGACAGCGTTTCGCGCTGAACCCGCGACCGAGGTGATTGCCCGTCGCGCGGGCGAGATGATGCGCCGATATCGCAGCAGCCACAACGGTATCGGCCTCGGCGACTACTTCATCGCAGCGACCGCCGACGTTAAGGGACTCGAGTTGGCAACCCTCAATGTGCGCCATTTCCCCATGTTCAAGGACCTGCTGCCGCCGTTTGCCACCGCGCCTGCGTAGCGTCTTCAACGGCAGCGGTGCAGAATGGCAACCAACCACCTTTGACGCTTCGGCGACGAGCGAAATCGCCGAGCTCTTGGATCGTGCCCGATGTATTTCCGCGGGTGGCGTTCCTGTCTCGCGATGAGGTGCGGGAGTTCGTGGTGGAGCTGGTATCGACGATGCGAGCCGCTGATGCGATCAATAATCCGGCGCCGGCGGTACAGGTGATTGATAGCTGGCGGCATACCGCGGAGGTACTGGCTGACCCCGAGTTGACTGCGGTGCTCAGCGGGCCCAGCATCGGCGAGTTCGGACGAGTTCCAAAGCCCAGCCGCGGGTAACGGATTGGCGCCCGAACGTGGTGATCGAGTCGCACCGCCAGCTGGCACGGCCGCCGAGTGGGAGCTTCGATTCGCCACCAGTGAAGCGGTGAAGGGCTGGCGGCGCTATGTCGGCAGGCCCTGGCCACTACCCCGGTGGCGTGGCAAGAACTGCGTTCCCGGCCGGACAATCCGATGGCGACCGGCCAACACCACCGACCCGTTCGCTCTGAATGCCCCCGAACAATCGAGTGTGCATCGTGGGCGTCGAGCGTGCATCGTGGGCGGGAAAATCGCGAAAATCCCGCCCCTGGCGCACACTCGACGCCGTCAGTGCACACTCGATGCCAGTAGACCGAAAGCGGCAACCGGACGACCAGCCGACACCAGCCACCTTATGGGACCGACCGCGGCGAGTTACATTGCGCGCGTAGCCATTCAACGGCAGCCTCGACATTGGACACCACCGCCGCGCCGGGTGACCCCGCGGGCCGGCGCACGATGACGACCGGGATGCCCAGCTCGTCGGCGGCCTGCATCTTCGGCCAGGTGTACTCACCGCCGGAGTCCTTGGTGACCAACACATCCGCGCGATGCTCACGTAGCAACGTCAACTCGGCAGCCAAGCTGTAGGGCCCGCGATCGTGGACCAGCTGCCACGCCGGTGGCAACGCCACGTCCGGGTCGTCGACGACGCGCGCCAGCACCGCGTGCGACTCGAGCGACCCGACGAACGCCGCGAGCTGCTGGCGACCGACGGTCAGCAGCGGCCGGGCACCCAGCCGTCGCGCCTCGTCGGCGGCCTCGCCGTGCGAGCTGACCCAATGCCAGGACGGCGTGGCCCGGTCGGCCCAGCCGGGGCGTTGCAGCCGCAGCAAGGGCACGGACGCATCGGCGCAGGCGCGCACGGCGTTGGCCGAGATGGTCGCCGAGAAGGGATGGGTGGCGTCGAGCACGACGTCGAAGCCCGCCAGTGCCTTGCAAAGCCCGCCGACGCCGCCGAACCCGCCGATCCGCACCGCACCCGCAGGCAGTCGGGGCCGGGCGACCCGGCCGGCCAGCGAGCTCGTCACGTCGACACCGTCGTCGACCAAGCGGGCCGCCAGCGCGCGGGCTTCCGACGTGCCGCCCAGCAGCAGCACCCGCATCAGTGCCGCCGCAAAAGGTAAATATCCATCACGAAGCCGGCTTCGGTGCGGGCCTGCGAGCGGGCCTCGGCGATCCGCCCCGCGACGTCGCCGACTCGCCCCGACACCAGGCGCTCACCGGTAGCGCCGAGATTGGCCGCCCACCACACCGACCAGTCGTCCAGGCCGGTGAGCTCGAGGCGATCCGGTGGCGGATTCAGCATCGCGACGATGTTGTCCTGCCCGGCCGCGACGGCGTCCTGTAGCAGGCGGCCGGTGGTGACGTGCACCGGGCGGCCGACCTCGTGCAAGACGATGCGATGACGGGCGGCGAGCAGTTGCGGGGCACTGATTCCGGGCAAGACGTCGAATTCGACCGGCACGCCCAGCTTCTGGATCTTCTCGACCACGCGGATGGTCGAGTCGTACAGCGACGGGTCACCCAACACCAGGAAAGCCGCGGTGCCACCGCGCGCACGCAGCACGTCGGCGTAGGCCTTGGCGCGCGCGTCGTGCCAGTCGGCTACCGCACGCTGATAGCCCTGATCGGTCAGGCCGGTCGATCGATCCCGCTCCGGATCACGCACCGCCACAACGTCTACCGATCCATCGGTGTGCGCCTCGATGATCGCCCAACGCAGCGCCAGGAGTTCGTCGTCGGCACCTTTGATCGCCGCCAGCACGTAATCGACCGACCGCAGCGCCTCGGCTACCTCCGGCGTGACGTGCTGGGGCCCCATGCCGACCCCCAGGATTCGAACCCGGACTGGCTCAGGCACCGGCGCGGTCCTCGATGTCGCCTTCGACCTCCAGGTAGGCCTGCCGCAGCGCGGCCAGTGTCTCCGGCGACGGGTCGGCCCACAGGCCACGGTCGGCGGCCTCCTGCAGCCGCTCGACCATGCCGTGTAAGGCCCACGGGTTGGACGTGTCCAGGAATTCCCGGGTCTGCGGGTCGAGAACGTAAGACTGGGCCAGCTTTTCATACATCCAGTCCGCCACGACGCCCGCGGTGGCGTCGAAGCCGAAGAGATAGTCGACGGTGGCGGCGAGTTCGAAGGCGCCCTTGTAGCCGTGCCGGCGCATCGCCGAGATCCACCGCGGGTTGACCACCCGCGCGCGGAACACCCGCGCGGTTTCCTCGGACAGGCTGCGGGTGCGCACCGCGTCGGGCGTGGTCGAGTCGCCCACGTAGGCCTTGGGATCCGACCCGGTCAACGCGCGGATCGTCGCGATCATCCCGCCGTGGTACTGGAAGTAGTCGTCGCTGTCCGCGATGTCGTGTTCGCGGGTGTCGATGTTCTTGGCCGCCACCTTGATTCGCTTGTAGTTGGTGCGCATGTCATCGGCTGCGGCGGCGCCGTCGAGCCCGCGACCGTAGGCGAACCCGCCCCACGCGGTGTACACCTCGGCCAGATCCTTGTCGTCACGCCAAGTGCCCGCTTCGACGACCTGCAGGATGCCCGCGCCGTAGGAGCCCGGTTTCGAGCCGAAAACCCTTGTGGTGGCGCGTCGTTGATCGCCGTGGTCGGCGAGGTCGGCGCGGGCGTGGGCGGCCACGTAGTTGTCCTCGTCGGTTTCGCCGAGCATTGCCACCATCTGTACCGCGTCGTCGAGCATCATCACCACGTGTGGGAAGGCGTCGCGGAAGAACCCGGAGATGCGGACCGTCACGTCGATGCGGGGCCGGCCCAGCTCCTCCAGCGGGATCACTTCCAACCGGCTGACCCGTCGCGACGCCTCGTCCCACTCCGGCCGAACACCCAGCAGCGCAAGCACTTCGGC
>NZ_JBYCLA010000347.1:0-12348 GCF_057473665.1 Mycobacterium sp. TH-M25 | reverse complement strand
CCGGTCCCCGCGGCTGCGGCAAGACCTCCTCGGCGCGCATCCTGGCCCGCTCGCTGAACTGTGAGCAGGGGCCGACGGCCACGCCCTGCGGGGTATGCGACTCCTGCGTCGGCCTGGCGCCCAATGGGCCGGGCACCATCGACGTCGTCGAGCTCGACGCGGCCAGCCACGGTGGTGTCGACGACACCCGCGAATTGCGGGACCGCGCCTTCTACGCGCCGGCCCAGTCGCGGTACCGGGTGTTCATCGTCGACGAGGCGCACATGGTGACCACCGCCGGGTTCAACGCGCTGCTCAAGATCGTCGAGGAGCCGCCCGACCACCTCATCTTCGTGTTCGCCACCACCGAGCCGGAGAAGGTGTTGCCGACGATTCGCTCGCGGACCCACCACTATCCGTTCCGGCTGCTGGCGCCGCGGACCATGCGCGGCCTGGTCGAGAAGATCTGCGCCCAGGAGGACGTGGTTGTCGACGACGCGGTCTTCCCGTTGGTGATCCGCGCCGGCGGTGGTTCGCCGCGCGACACCCTGTCGGTGCTCGACCAATTGCTGGCCGGGGCCGACGGTAACCGGGTCAACTACCAGCGGGCGCTGGGCCTGCTGGGCGCCACCGACGTGGCGCTTATCGACGAGGCCGTCGACGCGCTGGGCGCCGGGGATGCCGCCGCGTTGTTCGGCGCGGTGGAGTCGGTGATCGACGCCGGTCACGATCCGCGGCGGTTCGCCACCGACCTGTTGGAGCGATTCCGCGATTTGCTTGTGCTGCAAGCGATTCCTGACGCCACCTCTCGGGGTGTGGTAGATGCTCCCGAGGACGTGCTGGACCGGATGCGTGAGCAGGCGACCCGGATCGGTCGTGCGACGCTGACCCGCTATGCCGAAGTCGTGCACGCCGGTCTGACCGAGATGCGGGGGGCGACAGCGCCGCGGCTGCTGCTCGAAGTGATCTGCGCGCGGCTGTTGTTGCCGTCGGCCAGCGATGCCGAATCCGCCCTGCTGCAACGCCTCGAGCGGATCGAGACCCGCCTGGACATGTCGATCCCGGTAGGCGAGCAACCCGCATACGTGCGCCCATCGGCGCAGGCGCCGGTGCCGGTGCAACCGCCCGCGCCTGCGCCGGCCGAGCCGGCCGCGGTGGGGCCCAGCCCGAGCGAGCCGGCTCCGGTCGATCCCGTCCCGGTGGAGGAGGGCCCGTCCGCTGTGGGCTCGGCCGAACCGAATGCCGCCGCCGTGCGCACCCTGTGGCCGACCGTGCGCGACAAGGTGCGGCAGCGCAGCAGGACTACCGAGGTGATGCTGGCCGGTGCGACGGTCCGTGCGGTCGAGGGCAACACGTTGGTGCTGAGCCACGAATCCGCGCCGCTGGCCAAACGGCTGAGCGAACAGCGCAATGCCGACGTCATCGCCGAGGCGCTCAAAGACGCGTTGGGCGTCGATTGGCGCGTGCGCTGCGAAGCCGGCGAGCCGACCGCGGCGGCAGCACCCGCAACACCGGCCCCGGCAACGCCGCAGATTGAGCGTCCACGCCGGGTAGTCCCGCCGTCGCCGCCCAAAGCCGCGGTCGACACCGCATCGGACCAGCGGGCCGAAGAGGAAAGCATGCTGGCCGAGGCCAACGAGGACGACCCGTCGGCGCCGCGCCGCGATCCCGAAGAAGCCGCGCTCGAACTGCTGCAGAGCGAACTGGGCGCGCGCCGCATCGACAAGGGCTAGCGGTCACGGCCGTAAGTTCGTCGTGGGCCGGGAGTTGCCGCCAAAACGTCGAGATCGACGTTTTGGCGGCCCGCCACTCAAACTTTGCCGCCAAAACGTCGATCTCGGCGCGCAAAAGCCGCCGTAACTTCGGACTAGTCAGGGTGCTCGCCCACGTCGCCGTGCGGGCCGGATCGCCCGACCGCTGGCGCGGGCAATAAACCTCAGGTTATACATCGTCTATTAAAAGAGGCCAAAAGTATGTAATGTTACAAATATGACCATGGCAAGTATGGAAGTTCAAGCGGCGCCGCTTGCCGCGTCGCACGCAACGGAGCCGCGCAGTCGCAGGATCGTGGATACCAGCGACCTTCCCCATCCGCCGTTTCGACTGCCTCTCCTGGGCGACGTCGTGGGACTCAATCCGCGTATTCCGTTCCAGTCCTCGCTGCCGCAGGCGAGAAAGCTTGGACCGATCTCAACCCGAAGGATGTTCGGCACGGACATCGTCACCGTGTGCGGGCTCGACCTGGTCACTGAGGTGCACGACGACAACCGCTTCACCAAATACGTCGGGCACCACATGACCGCGCTTCGCGAGATCACTGGCGACGCCTTGTTCACGGCCCGGAGTGATCACCCGGACTGGCGGCTGGCCCACGACATCCTCAAGCCGGCGTTCACTCGCGAGGCTATGCAGGGCTACCACGGCATCATGCTGGAGGTGATCCAGGAGCTGCTCCAGCGGTGGGACCACGTCGCCGACAGCGGGCAGCGCGTGAACGTCACCGACGACATGACGCGGCTAAGCCTGGAAACCATCGGGCGCGCCGGCTTTGGTTACCGGTTGGGCTCGTTCGACCGTCGGCGGCCGCACCCGTTCGTCGCTGCAATGAATCGAGCTCTGTTGTGCGCCAACTGGTCGACCGTCGCGCCGTTGGCACCGCTGCTCCGTCCAGTCGTGCTGCACGCTGGTGCGACGATGGGGCGAATCGTCGACGAAGTCATCGAGGCACGACTGCGTGGAGCGGACTCGCGGACTCCCGATCTGCTCGACCTGATGTTGAACACCGCGCACCCCACCACCGGACGTCGGCTGGATCCGGTGAATATCCGCCAGCAGGTCATCACGTTCATGGTCGCCGGACACGAGACCACCTCGGGTGCACTGTCTTTCGCAATGTACTACCTCACCCGAAACGCCGACGCCCTGGCGCGGGCCAAGGCGGAGGTCGACGCGCTCTGGGGCGAGTCCGATCATCCCGTGCCGGCCTACGGGGACGTCGCGAAGCTTCGGTACACGCGGACGGTGCTCGACGAGTCCCTGCGGCTGTGGCCGACGGCGCCCGGCTATCTGAGGGTCGCTCGTGAGGACACCGTCCTGGGCGGCCGGTACCGGATCAAAAAGGGCCAGTGGGTCCTGGTGTTGCTGCCGGTGTTGCAGCGCGACCCGCGGGTGTGGGCAGACCCCGAGCGGTTCGACCCTGACCGGTTCGCGCCAGGTCGGAACAAGAATCGCGCGCACTCCTACAAGCCGTTCGGGACGGGCCAGCGGGCCTGCATCGCTCGCCAATTCGCTTTGCACGAGGCCGTGTTGACGCTGGCGATGATCCTGCATCGCTACGACCTGGCGCCTGAGCAGGACTATCGGCTGCAGATCTGCGAATCAATCACATTGAAGCCCAGGGGATTTCGTCTTGGCCTGAAGAAGCGGTCCGCGTCGTCGCGGCTGCAGCCGGTGGACGTCGACGTAAGCCGCCTCAGCGCCTAGCGCTCCAACGGCCACCTATACGCTGGTCCGCGACATCAGCCCGCGCAAAGGAGTTAGGCCTCATGGGACACGTCAGTGCCGCCAGCACGATCCTGATCAACGCTGAGCCCGCCACTGTGCTGTCGGCGGTTGCCGACTACCGGGACGTCCGGCCCAAGATCCTGTCGTCGCATTACCACGACTACCGGGTCATCGAGGGCGGACACGGCCAGGGAACCGTCGCCGGCTGGAAGCTGCAGGCCACCAAGTCCCGGGTCCGCGACATCAAGGCCAGCGTCGACGTCGCCGGTCACGCCGTGATCGAGAAGGACGCCAACTCGACCCTCGTCACCAATTGGACGGTGGCCCCTGCCGGACCGGGTTCCAGCGTCACCGTCACCACCACCTGGACGGGTGCCGGTGGCGTGAAGGGCTTCTTCGAGAAGACGTTCGCGCCGCTCGGCCTGAAGAAGATCCAGGGCGAGGTGCTGGCCAACCTGAAGAAGGTCGTCGAAGACTAACGCGCGGCGGCTTGGCCGCCGAGAAACGCGGCGACACCGCGGGCCATCGCCTCGGCGTACTTCTGCCGGCCCTCGGGGCTCTCCATCAGTGCCGAGTCGACCGGGTTTTTCATGTTTCCGCACTCGACCAGAACCGACGGGTACTGCGCCAGGTTCAGCCCGGCCAGGTCGGAGCGGCCGTAGAGGCCGTCCTGGCCGATATAGCTGGCCGGGGGGATGCCCGAGGCCTGCATCTGGTCGCGCATGACGCGGGCGAGTTGGACCGCGGGCCCGGCCTGCGCCTGGTTGAGCGGCGGGGCGGAGTAGTTGACGTGAAATCCGCGTCCTGCCGGCGGGCCACCGTCGGCGTGGACGCTGACGATGGCGTTCGGATGCAGCGCGTTGGCCATCTCGGCGCGTTGGTCGACGCAGGGCCCGACCGTGGAGTCGTCGCCGCGTGACATGGCGGTCCGGGCGCCCAGGGCGTTGAGCGCGGCGCGCAGCCGCAGGGTGGTGTCCCAGGTGAAAGTGTGCTCCGGGTAGCCGTCGCCGGTCGTTGTACCGCGGGCCTGGCAGTTCTTGGTGCCACCGCGACCGGTGGGCACCTGGCGGCTGATGGATGCGTCGTTGGCGCCGTTGTGGCCGGGATCGAGGAACACGATCATGCCGGCGATATTGCCGGGCGCTGCGAGGGCGATTGGCGGTGTCGGTGTCACGACGGCGGCGACGGCGATCACGCCGACCGCGGCGGACGCGGCCGCGGATCCGACACGCAGGCGGTGAGGTATGCGCACGGCGCCACGTTAGCCCCGCGCCGTCTACGCTTGGAACTCTGAACCGCCCGCACGACGCAGGCGAAACCAAGTCGATACCAAGACGCGAGGGGATTGTCATGCAACCCGGAGGCCAGCCCGACATGTCGGCGTTGCTCGCCCAGGCTCAGCAGATGCAGCAACAGTTGATGGACGCCCAGCAGCGGCTGATCAACTCCGAGGTGCACGGCGAGGCCGGCGGTGGCCTGGTCGAGGTCACCGTCAAGGGCAGCGGCGAGGTGGTGGCGGTCAAGATCGACCCCAAGGTCGTCGACCCCGACGACGTCGACACGCTGCAGGACTTGATCGTCGGCGCACTCGCCGACGCCGCCCAGCAGGTTGCCGATCTGGCGCAGGAGCAGCTCGGTCCGCTGGCTGGCGGTATGGGCGGCGGCGTACTGGGTGTTTGAAGGACCGGTCCAGGATTTGATCGACGAGCTCGGCAAACTGCCGGGTATCGGGCCGAAGAGCGCCCAGCGCATCGCTTTTCATTTGTTGTCGGTTGAGCCGCCGGACATCGACCGGCTCACTGCGGTGCTGGCCAAGGTTCGCAACGGCGTGCGGTTCTGTTCGGTGTGCGGCAACGTCTCCGACGACGAGCGCTGCCGCATCTGCGCGGACCCGCGGCGCGACGGTACGCAGGTGTGCGTCGTCGAGGAGCCCAAGGACATCCAGGCCGTCGAGCGCACGCGCGAATTTCGCGGGCGCTACCACGTTCTGGGTGGCGCACTGGATCCGCTGTCCGGTGTCGGGCCGGACCAGCTGCGGATTCGTGAGTTGTTGAACCGGATCGGCGAGCAGGTTGACGGGGTGGACATCGGTGAGGTGATCATCGCCACCGACCCGAACACCGAAGGCGAGGCGACGGCCACCTACCTGGTCCGGATGCTGCGCGACATTCCCGGCCTGACCGTCACCCGGATCGCGTCCGGGCTGCCGATGGGCGGCGACCTGGAATTCGCCGACGAGCTGACCCTGGGTCGCGCGCTGACCGGCCGCCGCGCGATGGCCTGAGCCGCGCCTCGACCCGCCGCGCACCGACCCGCCGCGCAGTCACATCCGTAACTCTGGCACCTGGGTCCAAGGCTTAATACGTTTTACGAATCGTCACCACATGCGATATCACGGGCCGGAGTGATATCGCATGTGGTCACAAAACAAAAAAAGAGTGCACCCCCCGGAGAGGTCTACCCGCGCAGGCGTTCCCGTCGCAGCAGTTCCACCTCGGGCAGATCCAGCGGCGCCAATTCGCCCACCACTGCGCCGAGCAGCAGGTCGGCGAACTCCGGATTGCGGGCCAGGCACGGCCCGTGCATGTAGGTCGCGAACACGCTGCCCTGCACCGCGCCGTCGACGCCGTCGCCCAAGCGGTTGCCCGCACCCCTGTTCACGACGCCCAGCGGAGCCGCGGACGTCCCGAGAACCGTTCCACCGCGGTGGTTTTCGAACCCGGTCAATGGCGCCGTCAACCCGCTCGGCAGTGGCGAGGTGACCAGCTCGCCGATGGTGCGCGACGGCTGCGGCGAGGTGGTCAGGTCGAGCAGGCCGACGCCGTCGACCCGTTCACCGGCCGACGTTTCATACCAGTGGCCCAGCACCTGGATGGCCGCGCAGATCGCCAGCACCGGCGCGCCGCGCCCGGCGGCGCGCTGCAGGCCCGGATGGCGGATCAGGTGGGTAGTGGCGAGCCGCTGCGCGTAGTCCTCGGCACCGCCCAGCGTGTACAGGTCGAGGCTGTCGGGCACCGGGTCGTCCAGCGTGATCTCGATGATCTCCGCGGCGATGCCGCGCAGCCGTAGTCGCTGCCGCAACACCGCGGCGTTGCCGCCGTCGCCGTAGGTGCCCATGATGTCGGGCAGCACCAGGCCGATCCGCACCACCGAGTCATCCATGGTGGGCCAGCAGTCGTTGCAACTGCAGAAACGCGGTGTAGTTGGCGACCACCTCGACCGGCCCCGGCGGACAGGAGGCTATCGCGGCCACCGTGTCGTGCACCAGCGTGTGCTCGACGTCGGCGTAGCCCAGACGCACGGCGAGGTCGGTGCCGCGTTCGCCGGCGGCGACGACGGGGGTCCCATGAAAGTCCATCTCGAAGTGTTCGAAGCGGACGTCCCACAGCCAGGACAGGTCCTCGCCGTCGGGCACCTGACCGTTGACCGCGATCACCACTCCGGCCGCGTCCTTGTTCACCATCGCCAGCGCTTCCTGCCAGCCGGCGGGGTTCTTGGCCAGCAACATGCGCACGGTGTGCGCGCCGACCTCGATGGTGCGGTAGCGGCCGGCGACCTCGTCGACGCCGGCCACCGCCGCGACCGCGGCCGACGGATCGGCGCCCAGCGTCACCGCCGCTGCCACCGCCTGCGCAGCGTTACCGCGGTTCGCCGTTCCCGGTAGGTTCAGCGTCATCGGCAGCACCAATCCATCTGGGCCATAAAGCTTTTCGTCGTCAAACCACCACTGCGGGCTGGGTCGGGTGAAGTCGGCGCCGGTGGAGTACCAGTGTCCATGGTTGCGGACGATCACCTCGCCGCTGCGCGGGCAGCTCACCGAGTCGGCCGTCCAACTGCCCCCGGCGGCGACCCAGACCACGTGGGGGTGGTCGTAGGCGGCCGACGTCATCAGCACGTCGTCGCAATTGGCGACGACGACGGCAGCAGGGTGCGCGGCCAGCCCGTTCCGCAGCCGGCGCTCGATCACGTTGATCTCACCGACCCGGTCCAGCTGGTCGCGGGACAGGTTGAGCAGGACGACAACGGCTGGCTCGACGGCGTCGGCGACATGGGGCACATGCATCTCGTCGACCTCGAGCACCGCCAGCGCAGCGGCCCGATCAGCGGCCAGCGCGGCCACCAGGCCGGCGTCCATGTTGGCGCCTTCGGCGTTGGAGGCGACGGCTCCGACGGTCCGCAGGGCGGCCGCGGTCATCCGGGTGGTGGTGGACTTCCCGTTGGTGCCGGTGACGACGACCGTGCGGCGGCCGGTGCCCAGCTGCCGCAGGATCGAGGAGTCCAGCGTCATCGCGACCAGGCCACCGATCATCGCGCCGGCCCCACGCCCGGTCACCCGGGACGCCCAGCGGGCGCCGGCTCCGGCGGCCAGGGCGAGCCGTCCGCGGGCGTTGATCACCCGGGCATCTTAAGGGTGATCGCAAGCTCGGCGCTGTTCCGAGCGCAGCGGGTCACCCGTGGGAAGTCTTAAGGGTGATCGCAAGCTCGGCGCTGTTCCGAGCGCAGCGGGTCAGCTTCCTGCGACTAAGTTCACGACACGGCGCGCAGCGACCGGGCGATGTCCGCTCGACGTGAAATCCTCGGTTCATGCGGGACAACGCGGCGGTTGCAAGGGCAACGTCCTGGGGGCGGCCGGTCACCGAGGCGGGCGCGGGCTGGGCCGTGATCGACGTCGAGACCTCCGGCTTCAAGCCCGGCAGCGCCCGCGTCATCAGTCTCGCGGTGCTCGCGCTCGACGTCGAGGGCCACGTCGAGCAGTCGGTGGTCAGCCTGCTCAACCCTGGCGTCGATCCCGGCCCGACCCACATCCACGGCCTGACCGCCGCGATGCTGGAAGACCAGCCGCAGTTCAGCGACATCGTCAGTGACGTGGTGGAACTCGTCCGCGGCCGAACACTCGTCGCCCACAACGTCGCCTTCGACTACGGCTTCCTGACCGCCGAAGCCGAATTGGCCGGTGTCGAACTGCCGATCGACAGCGTGATGTGCACGGTCGAACTGGCCCGTCGCCTGGATCTGGGCACCGACAACCTGCGGTTGGAAACCCTGGCGGCGCACTGGGGTGTGACGCAGCGGCGAGCGCACGATGCGTTCGACGACGCGGTCGTGCTGACCGATGTGCTGACCGCCTCGCTCCGACGGGCCCGCGAACGCGATGTCTGGCTGCCGGTCCGGCCGGTCACCCGGCGGCGTTGGGCCAATGGGAAGGTCACGCACGAGGAGCTGCGCCCGTTGAAAGTGCTCGCCTCCCGGATGGCCTGCCCGTACCGCAACCCCGGGCCCTATGTGCGCGGCGGGCCGCTGGTGCAGGGCATGCGGGTGGCATTGTCGGCCGAGGTCGAGCGCACGCATGAGGAATTGGTCGAGCGGATCCTGCACGCGGGCCTGGCGTATGCGGCCGACGTCGACCGGGACACCTCGCTGGTGATCTGCAACCAACAGCGCCCGGCGCAGGGCAAAGGTTCCCTGGCCCACGAACTCGGGGTGCCGTTGGTGTCCGATGCGATGTTCATCGACTGCATCAGGGCTGTTGTCGAGGGCACTGGGGTCGACGGAACCGGCGTCGACGACGCGGTCGAGGAGTCGCGCGCGGGCGAGCAGTTCGCGCTGTTCTGATTGACTGCAAGCAATGGGTGCGGACAGGACCGGCGGTCGTCGGCGAGTGTGGGCTGCGGTGACGGCCGCGGTATTCATCGCAGGCGCCTGCTCGCACGACGGCGGCTCCACGGCACAAGGATCCGGCGTGCACGTGCCCGACAACTTCTGCAGTCTGCTCAGCGCGGCCGACATCAGCAAGGTGATGGGCAGTGCATTCCCGGCGGCCGAGGGCAGCCAGTCCCCGAGCGAAGCGCAATGCACGTCGATCCCGACGGCAGGCAACGACGTCAGCTTCAAGCTGTACTGGAACAACGAGTACTGCATCGACGGCCAACCCGTCGACAGGAAATGCCTCGACTCCCAATCCAAGGGATTCAGCGTCAACCAGCAGAGCGCCGGCAACGTGCAGAGTGTCGCCGGATTGGGCGATCAAGCGTTCTGCTTCGTGGCTCCGCCTGCCACCGTCGACGTGCTCAAAGGCTGGATCTATCTGATCGTCGGCGCCGACAGCTGCGTGCAGGCCCAGACCCTGGCCGGGATGCTGCTGGCGAAGGTCTCGGCCTGAACTGTCACCCGCGCGCGGCGCGGTTGACCGCCGAGACCACGGCCCGCAGCGACGCGGTGGTGATCGACGGCGCGATGCCGACACCCCACACGGTCTGGGCCTGATTAGGGCGACCCGCTTCGCCCGGCTGTGCCGCGCTCGCGATCGTCACGCCCGCGGGGCTTGATGGGCGACGACCCGCTTCGCCCGGCTGTGCCGCGCTCGCGATCGTCACCGAGGCCTCGACGTAGGCCGCGGCCTGGGCGTCCTCGCCACCGCTCATCGCGTGCTCGGAGTAGTCCAGCACGGAGACGTCGAAGCCGATACTCCCCAGCGCGTCGACGAACGCGGCGAGTGGTCCGTTGCCCGCGCCGGTGATCTCGGTCTCGACGCCGTCGACCTTGACGGTCGCGATGATCTTGGTGACGCCGTGATCCTCTTCGGAGGCGTCGACCCGCTGCTTCATCCGCTCCAGCGGCCGGATCGGGGCGATGTACTCGTCGTTGAAGGCGTCCCACATCTCTTTGGGCGTGACCTCGCCGCCCTCTCCATCGGTGATCTTTTGGATGACCTGGGAGAACTCGATTTGCAGTCGCCGCGGTAGCGCCAGGCCGTGGTCGGCCTTCATGATGTAGGCCACCCCGCCCTTGCCGGACTGCGAGTTGACCCGGATCACCGCCTCGTAATTACGTCCGACATCGCGCGGGTCGATCGGCAGGTACGGTACCTGCCAGAGCATGTCGTCGACGTCCGAATCCGCTTCGTCCGCAGCGACTTTCATGGCATCCAAGCCCTTGTTGATGGCGTCCTGATGACTGCCGGAGAATGCCGTGTACACCAGATCGCCGCCGTAGGGGTGACGTTCGGGCACCCGCAGCTGGTTGCAGTATTCGACCGTGCGACGGATCTCGTCGATGTTGGAGAAGTCGATTTGCGGGTCGACGCCGCGGGAGAACTGATTCAGGCCCAGCGTGACCAGGCAGACGTTTCCGGTCCGCTCGCCATTGCCGAACAGGCATCCCTCGATCCGGTCGGCCCCGGCCTGGTGGCCCAATTCGGCTGCGGCTACGCCAGTTCCGCGGTCATTGTGTGGGTGCAGACTCAAGATCACCGAGTCGCGCCGGTTCAGGTTGCGACTCATCCATTCGATCGAGTCGGCGTAGAGGTTGGGTGTCGCCATCTCGACGGTGGCCGGCAGATTGAAGATGATCGGGTTGTCCGGTGTCGGCGCGATGATATCGCCGACCGCGTCACACACCTGCTTGGCGTACTCGAGTTCGGTGCCGGTGTAGGACTCCGGCGAGTACTGAAACCGCCATTGCGTGCCAGGGTATTTCGCCGCCTCCTCGACGCATTTGCGCGCACCGGCGGTGGCGATCGCCTGGACCGCGGGACGGTCGGCACGAAACACCACGCGGCGCTGCAGGATTGACGTCGAGTTGTAGAAGTGCACGATGACTCGAGAAGCATCGGCGCACGCTTCAAACGTCCGCTCGATCAGTTCGGGCCTACACTGGGTCAGCACCTGGATGGTCACGTCGTCGGGAATGGCGCCCTCGGTGATGATCTCGCGAACGAAATCGAAGTCGGTCTGGCTGGCCGACGGGAATCCGACCTCGATCTCCTTGTAGCCCATGTGGACCAGCAGGTCGAACATGCGGCGCTTGCGCGCCGGGCTCATCGGATCGATCAGTGCCTGGTTGCCGTCGCGCAAGTCGACCGCGCACCACTGCGGCGCCCGGTCGATGACCGTGTCGGGCCAGGTGCGGTCCGGCAGGCGAATCGGCTCGACCTCGTCGGCGAACGGTCGGTATCGGTGGACCGGCATGGACGACCCGCGCTGGGTGTTCCACGGGGGCTGGTCGGGATTGGGTGGACCCGCGGGTCGGATGATGTTTCGGCTGGAGGCGAATGCGTCGGGGGATTCGCCCGGCGGCTTGGAAATACTGCTCACGGTGATTGCTCCGGTTTTCGAGGGCGGGGCCTGAGATTGGGCCCCTCAAGATTCGTAGACCGGCGCATCGCGAATACCCGCGACGGGAAGCCGGTCTGGATCAGACCCCGTCGCGGCGTCCGAGAAGGAGCACGCGCTGCACGCGCTATAGCTTACACGTTGACCTTGCGTTCACGGCGCGGTCCACTCGCACGTTGTCGCCCGGGACGCAGAGTCAACGGACCCCGACCGCCCTCTATCCTGAATCGGACCGCGTAACCCACACCCTGAGAGGATCGACGTGGCGCTCGTCGTGCAGAAATACGGCGGATCGTCGGTGGCCGACGCCGACCGGATCCGTCGCGTCGCCGAGCGCATCGTCGAAGCCAAGAAGCAGGGTAATGACGTCGTCGTCGTGGTGTCCGCGATGGGTGACACCACCGACAACCTGCTGGATCTGGCCCAGCAGGTGTGCCCGGCCCCGCCGGCGCGCGAACTGGACATGCTGCTGACCGCCGGCGAGCGGATCTCCAACGCGCTGGTCGCGATGGCCATCGAGTCGCTGGGTGCACAGGCCCGGTCTTTCACCGGCTCGCAGGCCGGCGTCATCACCACCGGCGCCCACGGCAAGGCCAAGATCATCGACGTCACGCCGACGCGGCTGCAGGCAGCCCTCGGCGAGGGCCGGATCGTGCTGGTCGCCGGTTTCCAGGGCGTCAGCCAGGACACCCGCGACGTCACCACCCTGGGCCGCGGCGGCTCGGATACCACCGCGGTCGCGCTGGCGGCCGCG
>NZ_JBYCLA010000346.1:0-8740 GCF_057473665.1 Mycobacterium sp. TH-M25 | reverse complement strand
TCGATCGGGCCGACGCTCGGGTCGATGGCGCCGTCGAGCACCATCGCCCGGACGTGGTCACCGAAGCGTTCGAGGTAGGCGGTACCCAGTTCGGTGCCGTAGCTGTAGCCCAAGTAGTTGATCTGGTCGTCGCCGAGTGCTTCGCGGACGGCATCCATATCGCGCGCGGCAGAAGCGGTGCCGACGTTCTCCAGGAAAGCCGAGCCGTTGCGCGCGACGCAGCGCTGCGCGATCTGCCGGTAGATCTGCTCGATGTGCGCCACCCCCGCGGGGCTGTAGTCGACCATCGGGTCGCGGCGGTAGGCGTCGAACTCCGCGTCGGTCTGACAGCGCACCCCGGGCGTGGAATGACCGACGCCGCGCGGGTCGAAGCCGACGAGGTCAAACCGGCGGCTGATCTCGGAGCCCGCCAGGTCCGGCCCCATCGCAGCGACCATGTCGACCGCCGACGCGCCGGGTCCGCCCGGGTTGACCAGCAACGCGCCGATCCGCGGCCCGGTCGCCGGAATCCGGATAACGGCCAGTTGCACTTGCGCGCCGCCAGGATTCGCGTAGTCGACCGGGACTTCGACGGTCCCGCATTGCGCGCTGGGCACCTCGTTGGGACTCTTGACGACCTGGCTGCAACTCCCCCAGTTCAGCTGCGGCGCCCGGCCCGGCTGCGGCGCGGCCGGGCCGGGCGTCGGGCCCACGTCATATCCCGGCGTCGCCCCGGCCGGCGGTGTCGCCGTCAAGGAGGTCGACAGCATGAGCGAAAGCAGCGCAAAGCTCATCCGTCTCGTGCGCCCCATAGTGATCAATCGTGGCACGCGTCGGCCACACTCCGTGATCGGTATTGGTCACACCTTGATCTCGTTATTGGCCGTATTGACATTGACCGTGCCGTCGCCGGCACCGTCAGCACCTGGCCCCTTTCGACGGTACAGTGCCACTGACCAGGTAGGCCGTCGCGTAGTCGTCGATGCAGCTGTTGCCCTGGAATACCACCGTGTGCTGGGTCCCGTCGTAGGTCAGCAGCCCGCCCTTCAACTGGCTCGCCAGGTCGACGCCGGCCTGATACGGCGTCGCCGGGTCGTGGGTAGTGGACACCACCAGCGTCGGCGTCAGTCCCGGCACCGAGATCAGGTGCGGCTTGCTCGTCGGCGGCACCGGCCAGAACGCGCACGTACCCAGCGGTGCGTCGCCGGTGAACTTCCCGTAGTTCATGAACGGTGCGACCTCGCGAGAGCGGCGGTCTTCGTCGATGACCTTGGCGCGGTCCTTGACCGGCGGCTGGTCCACACAGTTGACCGCGACCCGCGCGTCGGTGGAGTTGTTGTAATGGCCGTGCTTGTCGCGGCGCATATAGAGGTCGGCCAGTTCGAGCATGGTGTCGCCACGGTGGTGGGCCATCTCGGTCAATGCGCTCGTCAGGTGGTGCCAGAACGTCGGCGAGTACAGCGCCATGATGGTGCCGATGATCGCGTCGCTGTAGCTCAGTCCACGCGGGTCTTTGGTGCGCATGGGTATGCCACGCATCGGGTCGTTCTTATCGACCATCGGGTAGGTCAGATCGTGGTAGACGTCAACGGCTTTGGCTGGGTCGGTGCCCAGTGGGCAGGTCGGCGACTTGGCGCAGTCTTTCGCGTAGTCGTCGAAGGCATCCTGAAAACCCTTGGCCTGCCGCAAATCTGATTCGACCGGGTCGGCGTTGGGGTCGATGGCGCCATCGAGGATCATCGCCCGGATGTTCTTGGGGAAGGCTTCGGCGTACGCGGCGCCGATCCGGGTGCCATAGGAGTAACCCAGGAACGTCAACTTGTTGTCACCCAACGCTTCCCGGATGGCATCGAGATCGCGGGCGACGTTCTCGGTTCCGACGTTCGCCAGGAATTTCTTGCCCATCTTGGCGACGCAGCGGGCGACGTACTCTTTGGTTTGCTGTTCGATGTGCGCAACGCCCGCGGGGCTGTAGTCGGCTTGAGTTTCCTGGCGCAGCTTCTCGTTGTCGGCGTCGGAGTTGCACCAGATCGCCGGCCGCGAAGTCGCCACTCCGCGCGGGTCGAAGCCGACCAGGTCGAATCGCTCCCGAATCTGCGGCGGCAACGATTGCACGAGCCCCACAGCGGCTTCGATGCCGGACTCCCCCGGGCCGCCGGGGTTGATCACCAGCGAGCCGATCTTGTCGCGGGTCGCGGGAAAGCGTATGAGTCCCAGCGTCGTCGCGTCACCATTGCGATGCCGGTAGTCGACCGGCACCGCGAGTTTGCCGCACTGGACCCCACCCGGCAGCTTCGCCGGGGCGCCACCGCCGCCGGCAACCCGGCACGGGCCCCACTCCACCGGCTGGCCGACCCTGGGCCCGTACATCACCGCGCGACCCTTCACGACCTGCGTGCAGCCAGCCGCTGTCACCGCGACGACCGCCAACGCAGTCCAGACCAGCATCGTGCTCGCGATCTTGCCGCGGCGAAAGGGCCCCATGTCAGACATGGTGCCACGTGTTGGCGCGGGCTCCCGGTCGCTGACCGTCTACCGTGTCGCGAGCAGCAGTTCTTCCATCACGACCGCAAAGTCGTCGGCCAGTTCCCACAAGTCCGGCAACAACTCGGGGCAGGCGATGATCCCGACATCGAGTTTGCCGGTCAGCGACATCACCGTGATGTTGAGGCCCGAGCCCTGGAAGATCGGCCCCAGTGGGTACATGGCCTTGACCTCACTGCCCAGGAAATACAGCGGCACCTGCGGACCGGGCACGTTGGATATCACCAGATTGTGCACTGGAATGCGCTTGGTCAGACTGGTCCGGGCGTAGACGCGCATCGCCATCCCGAATACCGCCGGCGCGGCGAACTGCGACCAGTCCTGCAGAAGCGTGGCTTTGATCGCCGAACTATGTCGTTTGGCGATCACATTCGCTTCAGCGATGGCCTTGATCCGCTCGACCGGGTCGGCGACGTGGGTTTGCAGGCTGGCGAACATGCCCGAAACCTGGTTGCGTCCTGGCCGATCCGACTTGCCGTGCACGGACACCGGCACCATGGCCACCAGCGACGAGTCCGGCAGCTCGCCGCGGTCGAGCAGGAATTGCCGCAGCACGCCCGAGACCAACGCCATCACCACGTCGTTGACCTTGACGTTGAAGTAGTCCTTGACCGTCTTGATGTCCTCGAGGTCCAACTGCGCGTAGGCGATGTTGCGATGCGCGGTGATGGTGTCGTTGAACGCCGTCCGGGGCGCCGCGAACGGCGGTGCCATCGTCTGGCCGCTGCGCACCCGCAATGCCGTTTTGGCCAACGTCGATGCGGTGTCGGTCAGCGCACCGGCCAAGCGCAGCGGCCGGGCCGCGAATTTCACCGCGCCGGTCAGCGCGATCTCGAGTTCGCTGGCGCCACCGACACCCTCGACCGGCTCCGGGGCGGGGGCGTCGGCCTCGGTGCTGCACAGCTGCGACATCAGGTTGGCGCCGGTCACCCCGTCCACCGCGGCGTGGTGCACCTTGGTCATCACCGCGAGCCGGCCACCCTGGTGGGCGTCGGTGCCGGCAACCCCCTCGATCACCCACATCTCCCACAACGGGCGGGTGCGGTCCAGCGGCAACGAGGCGATGTGGCCGGCGATCTCGGCGAGCTCGACCCGCCCGCCCGGTGGCGGCAGACCGATCCGGTGCAGGTGCCGGTTCACGTCGAAGTCGTTGTCCTCCACCCACACCGGATGGTCGAGGTTGAAGGCGCTGTCGGCCAGCTTCTCGCGGAACTCCGGCATTGCCTTGATCCGCACCGCCAGCTCGTCGCGCAGCCGGCCAAAGGTGTAGCCGTCCGGCATCGTCGAGGTGTCGAGCTCGAGAATCGAGCAGACGTGCAACGGCTGCGCGGGGGTTTCCAGATACAGGAAACTGGCATCGAGTCCACTGAGACGCTGCATCCGCCGATGGTATGTCCGCCGCCAAGGGGTGGTACCAGAATCGCACGACGGGTGCTGGTGTGAGGAAATCCACTGGGCCGGTAGTCCGCACAGCGGACCTGAAGTGGCACACTGATCGAGTCAGACGAACCCGGGGACCCGGATGGGCCTCGAGGATCGACCAGACCACACCTAGGGACAACGATGTCTGAACAGACTGTTTATGGTGCCCATTGCTCGAGCCCGCGGGTCAAGACCCGCATTCACCACCTGCAGAAAATGAAGGCCGAAGGCCACAAGTGGGCGATGCTCACCGCTTATGACTACTCCACCGCCCGGGTCTTCGATGAGGCAGGCATCCCCGTGCTGCTGGTTGGCGACTCGGCCGCCAACGTCGTCTACGGCTACGACACCACGGTGCCCGTCTCCGTTGACGAACTGATCCCCTTGGTACGCGGTGTCGTGCGCGGCGCGCCGCACGCCCTGGTGGTCGCCGATCTGCCGTTCGGCAGCTACGAGGCCGGCCCCGCCGCCGCACTCGATGCCGCGATCCGCTTCATGAAGGAAGGGGGCGCACACGCGGTCAAGCTGGAAGGCGGCGAACGAGTCGCCCCGCAGATCGCGACGCTGACCGCGGCCGGCATCCCGGTGATGGCGCACATCGGCTTTACCCCGCAGAGCGTCAACACCCTGAGCGGTTTCCGGGTGCAGGGTCGCGGAGACGCCGCCGAGCAGACCGTCCACGATGCGATTGCCGTCGCCGAAGCCGGTGCGTTCGCCGTGGTGATGGAGATGGTGCCGGCCGAACTGGCCACCCAGATCACCGGCAAGCTGACCGTCCCGACGGTCGGGATCGGGGCGGGGCGCAACTGCGACGCCCAGGTGCTGGTGTGGCAGGACATGGCCGGACTCACCAACGGCAAGACGGCCAAGTTCGTCAAGCGCTTCGGTGATGTCGGCGGCGAATTGCACCGAGCCGCAACGCAATACGCTAACGAAGTCGTATCCGGGACATTCCCCGACGACGAGCACAGCTTCTAGCCGCCTGGTTTACCGGAGCGGGAACGTGGCACGCTAACGGCCATGCCCCCCAGTGCTCCTACGCGCTATCTCGAGGTCGAGCGCAAGTTCGACGTCGACACCGCCACGCAGCCACCGCCATTCGATGACGTCGCGGGCGTGACCCGGGTGGGGCAGGCCGGCACGCAGACGTTGGATGCCGTCTACTTCGACACCCCGGATCACGACCTGGCCTTCAACCGAATCACGTTGCGGCGGCGCACCGGTGGACCCGACGCCGGGTGGCACCTCAAGTTGCCGGCGGGTCCGGACTCCCGCACCGAGGTACGAGCGCCACTGGATGAGGCCGAGCATCACCAGGTGCCGGCCGAACTGCTGGACCTGGTGCTTGCGATCGTCCGTGATCGCCCAGTGGCTCCGGTGGCACGGATCAGCACCATCCGCCGGCTTCAGCTGCTACACGGCGCCGATGACGCGGTCGTCGCCGAGTTTTGCGACGACCAGGTTACCGCGGGCCAGGGCGCCGATGGTGCCGTCGCCCAACAGCGTTGGCGGGAATGGGAACTCGAAATCGTCGGCGAAGACATCGAATTGATGAACCGGCTGTCCGATCGGCTGTTGCACGCCGGTGCGCAGCCGGCCAGCGTCGGCTCCAAGCTGGCGCGGGTGCTCGACACGGCACCGAAGGACCTACCGGCGGAGTCGCTGCACCGGGCAATGGCCGAACAGATCGGCCGGCTGCTGGTGTGGGATCGTGCGGTGCGCGCCGAGGCCGATGATGCCGTGCACCAGATGCGGGTGACGGCCCGCACGATCCGTAGTCTGCTGCAGGCCTCGCCGGATTCCTTCGGGCTCACTGGCGATGCGCCGATCATCGACGAACTTCGCGAGCTGGGCAACGTGCTCGGCGTCGCCCGCGACGCCGAGGTGCTGGCCGCCCGGTACCGCAGCGCGCTCGACGATGTGCCACCAGCGCTGGTCCGCGGACCGATCCGGCAGCGGTTGGTCGGCGGCGCCGAACAGCGCTATCGCAGCGGCCGTCGACATGCTTTGGCGGCCATGCGGTTACCCCGATACTTCCGTCTACTTGACGGGCTGGACGCGCTGCTGGTGATGTCGCCGTCGGCCGAGGACAAGCTAGCCCCGACCACCGTGGCGGCCGCCGGCAAGAAGGTCCGGAAGGCGGCCAAGGCTGCGCGACGGGCCTCCGGCGCAGCCGATCGCGACCATGCGATTCACCGAATCCGTAAGCACGCCAAGCGCCTTCGCTATACTGCAGACGCCCTCGGTGCAAAGGCGGTTGCCAAGCGGGCCAAGAGGCTGCAATCGCTGCTCGGCGACCCCCAGGACAGCGTGGTCAGCCGCCGGCACCTGAGCGAGCAGGCCGCGGCCGCGCACGTCGCGGGCGAGGACACCTTCACTTACGGGTTGCTCTACCAGCGGGAAGACGATCTGGCGGTCAAGAGCCGACAGCGACTCGAGCCGAAGCTGGCCACGCTGTACCAAGCGGTGCGCAAGCTCTGACGGGGCGGGCGAGTTGGCCTGTAAGCCGGATTCTGTTCCGCGTCAACAACTGACGCGGCGGCGACCATCCATCTGGACACACCGTCGCCGGGTGCCTCAAGCGGTCTACCCGCAGGCTCGGGCGAGCAACCCTCGAACGCCTGCGCGACCGCACCGGAGTGCGGTCTTCTTGACCTTGCTTCGGGTGGGGTTTGCCTAGCCACTCCGGTCACCCGGAGCGCTGGTGCGCTCTTACCGCACCGTTTCACCCTTACCACCGTGACGGTGGCGGTTTGTTTTCTGTGGCACTTTCCCGCGAGTCGCCTCGGATTGCCGTTAGCAATCACCCTGCTCTGTGAAGTCCGGACTTTCCTCGACTCGGCGCTGCGTGAGCCCGAGCCGCGGCCGCCCAGCCAACTCGTCCGCGCTAACACCGTACTCGTTGAGCAATCCGCCGGCCAGCGGCCATCTATGCGGCGTGTAGGCCGGAGATCGCTATCTGCACGGCGACTTCCATCTCGCTGATCTCCATCCGCCCAGCTGGTCCTCGAACCGGAGGCGCCCCCGAACGATAGACCATTCCCGTCGGGGTGGTGTATTGCGCTGTGTGTCTGCCGGTTTCGTCAATATGCGTGCTGACGTTCCAGCCGGCGACCTCTTTGACGTAGTTGCAGCGTTCGCACAATCCCTGCCCGTTGGCCACGCTGGTCGGGCCCCCGCTCGCCGACGGCCGAGCATGGTCGAGATGGCGGATCGGCGCGTCGCAGTACGGCGTCCGGCAGCGTTGATCCCGGAACTTGATGAATGTCGCCAGCCCGCGCGGAAACAGCCTGGCTCGCGACTCCATCGCCACCAAAGCTCCGGAGGACGGGCGCGCATAGAGTCGGCGCAGCGTAGCCCGCGACCGCTCGTCGCCGACGGCGGCCGAGACCAACCCGCGTGCGACCGCCGCCGGGACCGGACCGTAATCGGAGACCTCGGCAGGCTCATTGGAGTGGCCCAGCAGGGTTTCATCGGACAGCACCAGGTTGACCGCGATCGGTGTCGGTGTTGTCACGCTGCGGCCGATGGCACGTTCGACGAGGGTGTCGGCCATGACCTGGCCGCGGGATCGGCCGTCGAATGTGGTGTCGGCTGCCCGACTCAGCGCCGCGTACACCGAGACGCCCTGGGCAACCGGCAACAGCGCGGTCAGATAGGTCATGGTGTCGGGCGCGGGCCGGATGCTCACCGAGCGGTCGGTTTCGGCTTTGGCGGCTCGGTCGACAACTGTGTGCGGGTCGAGTCGGTAGGCGATCGCTTTTGCCGCAGCCGCTACTCGCGCGTCGCCCAGCCCGTCTAAGGCGGCTGCGTGGGCGCACAATTCGGCATCCAGCGTGCGGCGGTCATCGACGTCTAGACATGCACTCTCGCGCACGATCAACGTGGCCCGCCATTCGCTCAGCACTCCGGCCTCCAGGGCAGCCAACGTATGCGGCATCTCGTGCACCAGGGCTTTGGCAAAACCTAGATGCCGGTTACCGCGTGCCGGTGAATCCCGTCGGGCCAGCGCGACCTCGCCGGCGATTCCGCGGCCCCGGCGGGCGGCGGGGATGCCGGCAGCCGCCTCGGCCGCCCGGCGCGCGGCATCCAGCGCCGCCGCCGCACGAGCCTGACCCGCCGCCGCGGCGCTTTTGACCCGCTCCAACTCGGTGATGCGCTCGACCAGCGCCGACTCCGGGCAAGCCAGGTTGATCGTGACTAATGATTCGAACATATTTTCGATATTACTCGTCGGCCCCGACACACGCACATCGTTCCTGTCTGTCCAAAAATTGCGTCTCACAACACGTTGGAAGGCCCGCCCTGCACCAGGTGGATCCACCGCAGTGCTGCGCGATGTGGCCCATGGCGCGGACGACGACCCTCGACCGGCTGGCAACACAGGAGGACGTGTCACGCGCCGAACTGATCCGCCAACTGCTGAATCGCGTGCTTTCCAACGCCGACGCGAACCCCGCGTCCGAGCTTCGGGCAATCGACGACTCGTTCGGCGCGCTAGCTGATATCGAAGTGCCCGTGCGCGGCGAGAGCGGTCGCGAGGATCCGCTGGCGCCCATCTGGCGACACTCATCGTGACGCTGGTCGATTCCGAGGTGTTGATCGCGCACCTGCGCGGCGTCAACACCGCCCGAGACTGGCTAGCCTTACCGCCTCACAGCTGTCACCTTGGTGAACAGTCCAATGCGGGTGTTTTCGGGTCACGTCTGCGTCCAGTGCATGAGGCATAAAGCGGCGAGCGCACGAGCCGCCGACACACCAGCACCAGGTTGGTGACAAGTCGGGAATCTACCCC
>NZ_JBYCLA010000345.1:0-2466 GCF_057473665.1 Mycobacterium sp. TH-M25 | reverse complement strand
GATCAGCTCGATCAACGTCGGCGCCGCGATAGTCTTCGCGATTGTCCCGCTGCTGCACCGCTTCGGAGATTTGGTCGCGCCGCTGACCTTTATCGGCGCAGCCTATGTTTCGGTCTTCGCCAGCTGCTGGGGTGTGGGCACCGGTTCGGGCTCTCAGTTCTTCTTCCTCGTCGGCGCCTGCCTGGTGGTGCTGCTGCTGGGCATTGAGCGCATCGTGTTGGCGTCGGCACTAGCGGCACTTGCCGCCGGGCTGGTCATCGCACTGGAGTTCCTCGTTCCGCGTGACACCGGGCTACAGCCAGCCTGGGCCCAGTCGACAGGTTTTGTCCTCACCACAGTCTCGGCGTGCGTGATGGCGGTCGTGACGGTGTGGTTCGCCCTGCGCGAGACCGCGCGCGCCGAGGCGGTGATGGAAGCCCAGTACGACCGCTCCGAAGCCTTGTTAGCCAACATGTTGCCGGCCAGCATCGCCGAGCGGCTCAAAGAGCCCGACCGAACCGTCATCGCCGACAAATACGACGATGCCTCGGTCCTGTTCGCCGACATCGTCGGCTTCACCGAGCGCGCCAGCAGCACCGCACCAGCCGATCTGGTGCGGTTCTTAGACCAGCTGTACAGCGCCTTCGACGCGCTGGTAGACAAGCACTGCCTGGAGAAGATCAAAGTCAGCGGTGACTCCTACATGGTGGTCAGCGGGGTCCCACGGCCGCGTCCCGACCATGTGCAGGTGCTTGCGGACTTTGCCCTCGAAATGGCCGATGCTGCGGCCGGACTTGAAGATCCGCACGGCCTCGCGGTGCCGCTGCGGGTTGGGCTGGCCGCCGGCCCGGTCGTCGCCGGCGTCGTGGGTTCTCGGCGGTTCTTCTACGACGTGTGGGGCGACGCGGTCAATGTCGCGTCCAGGATGGAATCCACCGACTCGGTGGGACGCATCCAAGTGCCCGAAACGGTTTACCAACGCCTCAAGGACGAGTTTGTGCTGCAGGAGCGCGGTCGCATCGAGGTCAAAGGGAAAGGCACCATGCGCACGTGGTATCTCGTCGGCCGCAAAGCCATCAGCGATTCCAGCGGCCTGCCTGCCGAGGAATCGCGCACAGCCCACGTCTGAGCCGTCCCGTCCGCGCGAAATTGCCAGTAGCGCCGGCACGCGCTACCTACTACACTGCGTCGTAGCAAACTAATCAGCCCCGTAGGTTCGGGAGATGACCGATGAATGTCGTCGATATTTCGCGCTGGCAGTTCGGTATCACCACCGTCTACCACTTCATCTTCGTTCCCCTCACCATCGGCCTGGCTCCCCTGGTCGCCGTCATGCAGACGGTGTGGGTAGCAACCGGTAACACCGCGTGGTATCGACTGACCAAATTCTTCGGCAAGCTGTTCCTGATCAACTTCGCCATCGGCGTGGCGACCGGGATCGTCCAGGAATTTCAGTTCGGCATGAATTGGAGCGAGTACTCGCGGTTCGTCGGCGACGTCTTCGGCGCCCCGCTGGCAATGGAGGGCCTGGCCGCCTTTTTCTTCGAGTCCACCTTCCTCGGGCTGTGGATCTTCGGGTGGAGCAGGCTGCCTCGGCTGGTTCACCTGGCGTGCATCTGGATCGTCGCGATCTCGGTCAACGTGTCCGCGTTCTTCATCATTGTGGCGAACTCGTTCATGCAGCACCCGGTCGGCGCACACTACAACCCGACGACTCGGCGGGCCGAGTTGACCAGCATATCCGCGTTGCTCAGCAATAACACTGCGCAAGCAGCGTTTTCGCACGCGGTCGCCGGCTCATTGCTCACCGCGTCGACGTTTGTCGCAGCGGTCAGCGCCTGGTGGCTGGTTCAGTCTGGGAAGGACGCCGAGGCCGACCCCAATTCAACTGCCCGCACCCTGTATCGCCCGGCGACCATCCTGGGGTGCGGGATTGCGCTGGCTGCCACCGTCGGCCTGTTCTTCAGCGGTGACCACCAAGGCAAATTGATGTTCCAACAGCAACCGATGAAAATGGCGTCAGCCGAGTCGCTCTGCGACACCGAAACCGATCCGGACTTCTCAATCCTCACGGTTGGCACCCACAACAACTGCGAAAGCATTACCCGTGTGATCGAGGTCCCCTACGTTCTGCCGTTCCTCGCCAATAGCCAATTCAGCAATGTGACGCTGCACGGCGTGCGCGACATCCAGCAGGAGTACCAACAACGATTCGGGCCAAATGACTACCGGCCCAACTTATTCGTCACTTACTGGTCCTTTCGCGGGATGATCGGGCTGCTCGCGATTCCGGTGCTGTTCGCGCTGACGGTGCTGTGGCTCACCCGCGGCGGCCGGATTCCCCGTCGGCGGTGGTTCGCCCGGCTGGCGCTGCTGACCATTCCCACGCCGTTCCTGGCCAACAGCGCTGGCTGGGTGTTCACCGAAATGGGCCGCCAGCCCTGGATCGTCGCCCCTAACCCAACCGGCGACCCGCTGGTCCGGCTC
>NZ_JBYCLA010000344.1:0-10753 GCF_057473665.1 Mycobacterium sp. TH-M25 | reverse complement strand
CCGCACAGTCGGCGAATCTGCGTTAAGCGTCTTCCATCAGATCCGGGGTGACGGCCGACTCGGTGTCGGCAATGCCGTCGACCTTCGCCTTACGGTCTGCCATCGACAGCAGGCGCCGAATACGGCCCGCCACAGCATCTTTCGTCATCGGAGGGTCGGCCAAGCGACCCAACTCCTCCAGCGAGGCCTGTCGATGCGCGACGCGCAGCTTGCCCGCCGTGGCCAAATGGTCGGGCACGCCGTCGCCGAGAATCTCCAACGCCCGTTCCACGCGCGCGGCAGCGGCGACCGCGGCACGTGCCGATCGGCGCAGGTTGGCGTCGTCGAAGTTGGCCAGCCGGTTCGCGGTCGCTCTGACCTCGCGGCGCATCCGCCGCTCTTCCCACACCAATCGGGTGTCCTGGGCGCCCATCCGGGTCAGCAGCGCCCCGATCGCTTCACCGTCGCGTACGACCACGCGGTCAGCACCCCGCACCTCCCGCGCCTTGGCACTGATACCGAGTCGGCGCGCAGCGCCCACCAATGCCAGCGCGGCCTCGGGACCGGGGCAGCTGACTTCCAACGCCGACGAGCGTCCCGGCTCGGTCAGCGAGCCGTGAGCCAGGAAAGCACCACGCCACGCGGCCTCGGCGTCACAGATGCTGCCGCCGACCACCTGAGCCGGCAAGCCTCGCACCGGCCGGCCACGCAGATCGAGCAAACCAGTCTGCCGGGCCAGCGCCTCGCCGTCGTTCGCGACCCGCAGCACATATCGGGTGCTCTTACGGATTCCACTGGCGGACAACACATGCACAATCGCGTTGTAGCCGTACAGGTCGAAGATGTCCTTACGCAGCCGCCGCGCGATGCTGCCCATATCGACCTCGGCCTCGACGACCACCCGGCCGGCCACGATGTGCAGTCCACCGGCGAAGCGCAGCAGCGAGGTCACCTCGGCCCGCCGCGCGCTCACCGCGGTCACCACCAGGCGACTCAATTCGTCTTTGACTTCGGCCGTCATCGCCACGCGTCGTCACTCCTCGGTCCGTTGCGACCCTGCACCGGCTGACCGGTTTCGCGCGCGCCGACGCCCTCAAGCGCCGCGGCCAGTCTGCCCGGGTCATGTAAAGGTGTACCAGGTCTGGACACGTCAGCGAACTGAACGTGGGCATCTAGCAGCGTTGCGGTGCGGCGCAGCTGGTCACGCTCCCGCTCACTCGGTACCCGCTCGCCGTCGATGATCACGTCGTGCACGGTGAAGCCCGGGGCGTGCTGAGCCAGCACGTGAAGGTGACGTTCCACCGAGAATCCTGCCGTCTCCCCCGGTTCGGCGACCAGATTGAGCACCAGCGCGCGACGCGCGGAGGTCGCCTGCAGCGCCGCGGCAAGCCCGGGCACCAGCACGTGCGGGAGCACGCTGGTGAACCATGAACCCGGACCCAGCACCACCAGATCGGCGGACATAATCGCGTCGACGGCCTGCCGGGTGGCCGGCGGGTCGCCGGGCAGCAGCCGCACCCGGCGGACCTTTCCCGGTGTGGTGGCGATCGCCACTTGCCCGCGGATGACCCGGAACATCCGCGGATCGGTCTCCAAGCCGGACACGTCGGCTTCGATCTGCAGCGCGATCGGACACATTGGCAACACCCGGCCCCGCACACCCAGGATGCGGCCGACTTCGTCGAGGGCGGCCACCGGGTCGGCCAGCACCTCGCTGAGACCTGCCAGCAGCAGATTGCCGATCGGGTGGCCCGACAGTGCACCGCTACCACCGAAGCGGTGCTGCATGATGGTCGCCCACAGTCGGCCTTGTGGACTGTCAGAAGCCAACGCCGCCAACGCCATTCGCAGATCGCCCGGTGGCACCACGTCGAGTTCGCTGCGCAACCGGCCTGACGAGCCACCATCGTCGGCGACGGTGACGACGGCGGTCACGTGCGGTGTCAGCCGCCGCGCGGCCGATAGCGTCGCATACAAGCCGTGCCCTCCGCCCATGGCGACAATCCGCCGACTCATTCGCGGCCCAGATCCCGGTGCAACACCCGCACCGTGAGCTGCTCGTCGGATTCGAGCAGCCGCGCCAGCGCCTCGGCGATCGCGACGCTGCGGTGTTTGCCGCCGGTGCAGCCGATCGCCACGGTCATATAACGCTTCCCCTCCCTGCGGTAGCCGTCGACAATCAGGGACAGCAATCGATGGTATGTCTGCAGGAACTCGGCCGCGTCGGTCTGGCCAAGCACATAGTCGCGGACCTCGGGATGCCGGCCGGTGAGCGGGCGCAATTCGTCGACCCAATGGGGGTTGGGCAGGAATCGGACATCCATCACGGTGTCGGCGTCCATCGGAAGGCCATATTTGAAGCCGAAAGACTCGACCGTGACGCTGGTTTGGGCGACGGCCTCACCGCCGAAGGCCCGTTCGATGCTTTCCCGCAACTCGCGGACCGCCAACGTCGAGGTGTCGATGATCAGGTCGGCGGTCGCGCGAACGGGCGCGAGCATTTCGCGCTCGGCGGCGATGCCCTCGGCCAACGTCTGGGCACCCTGCAGCGGATGGCTGCGGCGGTTCTGCTCGTAGCGCCGCACCAGCATGTCATCTGAGGCCTCCATGAACACGACACGCGGGCTGATGTTGCGGGTGGCCAGGTCGTTGCGGACCCAGTCCAGGTCGCCGGTGAATCCACGCGAACGCACGTCCATCACGATCGCCAGCTGCGTGATCCGCGAGCCCGCATCCAGACCGAGGTCGACCATCCGGGTGATCAACTGGGGCGGCAGGTTGTCGGCGACATACCAGCCGAGGTCTTCGAGCACCTTGGCCGCGGTGCCACGACCGGCACCCGACAGACCGGTGACCAGAACCACGTCAATCCCGGAATCGCTTATGGCGGCGTGATTGTCGGCGCTTTCGAGTTTTGGCCCGTCCATCCCCTCGCCTGTCATCCCGACGCCCGTTCCGCGATTCGCTCCTGCGCTGCGGGGTCCGACCCGGCGCCGGGGCTACCGCCCAGCGCATCCAGCACCGCCGTGGCCGTCGCAACGCCGATACCCGGCACGGAGGTAATCTCTTCGACCGTAGCCTCCCGAAGCCGCGCCAGGGAGCCGAAATGAGCAACGAGCGCTTTGCGACGATGCTCGCCGAGCCCGGGCACCGAGTCCAGCGCCGACGCCGTCATCCGCTTCGAACGCTTGCTGCGGTGATAATTGATCGCGAATCGATGGGCCTCGTCGCGTACCCGCTGCAGTAGATACAGCCCCTCGCTGTTGCGCGGCAGGATGATCGGATCCGGTTCCGCGGGCACCCACACCTCTTCGAGCCGTTTGGCCAAGCCGATTACCGCGACGTCGTCGACGCCCAGCTCTTCGAGAACCGCGCTGGCCGCGTTGACCTGTGGAGCGCCGCCGTCGACCACGTAGAGGTTGGGCGGATACGCAAAACGACGCGATTTGCCCTCGGGCGAAAGAGTATTCGAGTCTTGGACGTGCCGCAGGAACCGGCGACGAGTCACCTCGGCGATCGACGCGACGTCGTCGGAACGGCCGTGTCCGGCCGCCTCCCGGATCCCGAAGTGGCGGTAGTCGGATTTGCGCGGCAGTCCGTCTTCGAACACCACCAACGACCCGACAACGTCGGTGCCCTGGACGTGGCTGATGTCGACGCACTCGATACGCAGGGGCGCAGCGGCCAACCCCAGGGCCTCCTGAATATTCTGCAGCGCAGCGGATCTCGCCGTGAAATCGCCGGCGCGCTTCAGCTTGTGTTGTTGCAAAGCCTCTTTGGCGTTGCGCTCGACCGTTTCAGCCAGTGCACGCTTGTCGCCGCGACGGGGAACACGCAACGCCACCCGCGAGCCCCGTAGTCCGCTCAGCCAGGTCGCAAGTTCTTCGGCGTTGGCCGGCAGGCATGGCACCAGAACCTCGCGGGGCACTGAGTTGGCAGCTTCATCCGCCGCGCCGCCGAGTTCGGCCTGGTCACCGTAGAACTGCGTCAAGAATTGCTCGACTAGCTGCTCTTCACTGGATTCACATGGGTCGCCTGGCTTTTCGACAATCCAGCCGCGTTGTCCGCGGACCCGTCCGCCGCGGACGTGGAACACCTGAACGGCGGCTTCCAAGTCGTCGTCGGCGAACGCCACGACGTCGGCGTCGGTACCGTCGCCCAGCACCACCGCCTGCTTTTCCATGGCGCGCTGGACCGCGCCCAGGTCGTCGCGCAGACGCGCCGCCCGTTCGAAGTCCAGGCTCGCCGCGGCTGCGTGCATCTGCTGTTCCAGGCCTCGGGCGAACCTGTCGGTTTTGCCGGACAGAAAATCGCAGAAGTCCATCACAATCTGGCGATGCTGTTCGGCGCTGACCCGGCCGACGCACGGCGCCGAACATTTGTCGATGTAGCCGAGCAGGCAGGGCCGGTCGATTTGGTTGTGCCGCTTGAATACTCCCGCAGAGCAGGTGCGCGCCGGGTATACCCGGGTGAGCAGATCCAGGGTCTCGCGGATCGCCCAGGCGTGCGAGTACGGTCCGAAATAGCGAACACCTTTGCGGCGCGGCCCACGGTAGACCATCAACCGGGGAAATTCCTCGTTGAGCGTGACCGCTAACACCGGATAGGACTTGTCGTCGCGGTAACGCACGTTGAATCGCGGATCGAACTCCTTGATCCAGTTGTATTCCAGCTGCAGCGCCTCGACCTCGGTGGTGACCACCGTCCACTCCACTTTGGCAGCGGTGGTCACCATCTGCCGGGTACGCGGATGCAGACCGGCGATGTCGGCGAAGTACGAGTTCAGCCGGCTGCGCAGGCTCTTGGCCTTGCCGACGTAGATCACCCGTCCGTGCTGATCGCTGAACCGGTACACGCCCGGCTCGACCGGGACGGACCCCGGAGCGGGGCGGTAGGTCGCGGGATCGGCCACGGTGTCCAAGGCTAGTCGCTGCTAGAAGGGCGGCGGTGCGGTGTCGGGTTGGGCCGGCGCCCTCGCAGCGAGGCGGAGCTCGCGATTGCGTCGCCGCTCGGCACAGACCCGCTGCTCATGGTTCTGCCTGCGGGTGCGTGTCCGGGTCGGCATCCGCATCGCCCGGTCGCTGCAGCGATCACCGCGCCGCGTCGATGCCGACGGCACGTTGGCGGTCGGTACGCACAGAGCCGGGAACAACAGGGCGCTGCCCGGCGTGGTCACGTGGGTATGACCGTCGGGAAGCAACCAGATGACGGTACCGTCGGGCAGCTGCTTATCGCGCCAGCCTCCAAAAGTCTTCAACAGATGATGTTTTCGACACAGCGCTTTGAGGTTGGAGGCATGCGTCCAGCCGCCGCTACCGTAGGCGACGGTATGGTCCACATCACAATCGTTGGCCGGGTGATCACAACCCGGTGCGCGGCAAGTCAGATCGCGCGCTCGCACGAAGGCAGCGAGCTTGGCCGACGGGGCGTAGCGCGGCTCGGGCGCACCCGATGGTGCGACCAGCGGTTGCAGCTGCGCGTCCTTCGCCAGTTCGGCGACCAACTCCGCCGAGATCAAGCCTTCCGAACCGAGTACCGCACCGGGCGTCTGCCCGCTGCCGTCGATGCTGGACTGTTCTGCGACTACGTAGATCACCACGCTGCCCTTGCCGGTGCGCGCCGCGGCGTCGCAGCCCGGCGACCCACACCCGCACACCAGTCGATCCGCGCCACCGGCCAACGCGCCCAACGCATCCGCGCGTCGCTGTTCGCGGTTGCGGGGGTCGCCGTTGCACACCGTGCCGGCGATCTCGTCGAGCCTGCGGTCGAGGGCGCGCCCCGCGGTGGCGAGCACCGTACCCGTCACGAACGCCATGCCGGTTTCCCCGGCAATGACGTCGACGTAGCGATCCCGCAATCCGTCCTTGGCGCGACGCACCGCATCCGCATCGACACGGGCCACCACCTTGTCGACTTCCGCAGCCAGCCGGCCACGGGTCAGGGTCGGAGTCCGCAGTAGTCGGGCCGCCAGCAACGCATCCACCCGCGCGAGCACATCAGGATCGGTGATCAAGTCGGTCCTGAACACGATCGTCTGAAATGCGCGATAGTCAATGCCACCGGCTTGAAATACCCGGCCCACCTTCGGGAATCGGTCGCGCAGAGCCACTGCGTAGCGCAAATAACTGGAGCCCATGGCAATGCTGCAGTTCAGCGCCGCCGCCACCTGGGCCGCGACCGCCTCCCAGGTGTCCATCGGCCAATCAGCCTGCTCACCCGAATCGCGCAGCCGCAATGCGAACAGCTCCCCCACCGCCACGAGCCGCCGGGCCGCCGCCCGGGCCTCTGATCGACCCGCCTCGCCGATCCGGTCGAGGAGCGCAGCGGACTCCGGTGTGGGTCGCGACGCATACCATAATTCGAACATGTATTCGATTATGCCACGGCCGTGTGACACGTCAGTGCGCCGTCAGGTCGGGCCGATATTGCTCGACCAGTCTCCGGACGGTGTCCATTGCGGCCACGGCACGGTCCTTGTCGACGGACTGGATCGCCATCAACGGCACGTATTCGTCGTCGGGCAGATCGATTCGGGCCCAGCGCGCCCCGGCCGGAAACGACACTCCTACCACGTCATCCCACGGCACCAGTCGGTCGCCGAGCACATTGCGCACCGACAGACCGGCAGGACCCACCCGCAGCCGCGGCCGGGCCAACAACAGCACCAGGCCGGCAAGGACAACGCCGAGCAGCACCATCGCAATTTGGTCCGAGGTCTGAAAGATCACGCCGGTGGATCCGAACTTGAGCAGCAGGGCGATCACCACATGCGCGATGACGAGGACCGCAGCGGCGGCGTAGGCGGCGTAGGGGGTCAGGCGGGGCCGCAGTCGGGCATCCCAAGTATCCCGATCGGGCTTGGCGCTCAAGACTTTTCGCGCAGTCCGCGCAGGGTCAGCGCGGTGCTCAACGCCGCAGCCGTCGCCTGACCACCGTTGTCCTCGGCGGAATCCGGCAACCCCGCCCGATCCAGCGCCTGCGCCTCGGTGTTGGTGGTCAACACGCCGTTGGCCACCGGCGTGGACTCGTCCAGCGAAACCCGGGTCAGCCCTTGGGTTACCGCGTCACAGACATAGTCAAAGTGCGGCGTCTGGCCGCGAATCACCACACCAAGAGCGACGACGGCGTCGTGATTACGGGCGACGGCCTGCGCGACCACCGGTATTTCGATTGCGCCGCGTACCCGCACGATCGTCGGGTTCTTGACGCCCCACTCCCGCGCGATCAACTGGGCGCGGTCGAGCAACTGATTGCAAATCTTGCCGTGCCATGTGCTGACCACGATCGCCAAGCTGAGTGCAGAAGCGTCCTGCGACGCGATGTCGGGCACCCCAACGCCGCTCATCTGCGCCACTCCTTAGTCACAGGGCACCGCCGAATTCGCCAGGCAGATGGATGGATTCGTGATAATCGTCCAGTCCGACCAGGTCGTGGCCCATTCGGTCGCGCTTGGTCTCCAGGTAGCGGATGTTCTCGGCGTTGGCGCGCACCGGCAGCGCCACCCGCTCGATGATGTGCAGGCCGTAGCCGTCCAATCCAACCCGCTTCGCGGGATTGTTGGTCAGCAGCCGCATGGAGCGGACACCGAGGTCGACCAGGATCTGCGCGCCGGTGCCGTAATCTCTTGCATCGGCGGGCAAGCCAAGTTTCAGGTTCGCATCGACGGTGTCGTCGCCGGCGTCCTGCAATTGGTAGGCCTGCAGCTTGTGCATCAAACCGATGCCGCGGCCCTCATGGCCGCGCATGTAGAGCACCACGCCACGGCCTTCGCGCGCGACCATCGCCATCGCGGCATCCAGCTGCGGCCCGCAATCACACCGGAGTGACCCGAACACGTCGCCGGTCAGGCATTCGGAGTGCACGCGAACCAGCACATCGTCGCCGTCGAAGTTCGGTCCGGCGATCTCGCCGCGCACCAAAGCGACATGCTCGACGTCCTCGTAGATGCTGCTGTACCCGACAGCGCGGAATTCGCCGTGCCGGGTGGGAATGCGCGCCTCGGCAATGCGCTCGATGTGTTTCTCGTGCTTGCGGCGATATTCGATCAGGTCGGCGATCGCGATCAAGGCCAGACCGTGCTCGTCGGCGAAGACCCGCAGCTCATCGGTCTGCGCCATGGCGCCTTCATCTTTCTGGCTGACCACCTCGCAGATCGCGCCGGCCGGCGACAGCCCCGCCAGCCGGGCCAGGTCGACCGCAGCTTCAGTGTGGCCCGGGCGGCGCAGCACGCCACCATCTTTGGCGCGCAACGGGACTACGTGACCGGGCCGGGTGAAATCCTCTGCGACACTGCCAGGTTCGGCGAGCAGTCGCATCGTGGTGGCACGGTCTGACGCCGAAATACCAGTTCCCACACCAATTTTAGCATCGACCGTGATCGTGTACGCGGTGCCGTGCTTGTCCTGGTTGATCGCGTACATCGGCAATAGACCGAGTCGGTCGCAGATGTCGCCAGCGAGAGGCACGCAAAGGTACCCCGATGTGTAGCGGACCATGAACGCGACCAACTCCGGCGTGGCCTTCTCGGCCGCGAAGATGAGGTCACCCTCGTTTTCCCGATCTTCGTCATCTACGACGACAACGGCCTTGCCGGCCGCGATGTCGGCGATCGCGCGCTCGACCGAGTCCAACCTCGTCATCGCAGCCACCTTGTTAGACATTCCACCTGAAGCCCTCAGGCATTAGCTCCAGTATGAACCACTACGTTGCGTTGCTAGTTGCCCCTGCTCACTCAGCGGACACGTTGGTCACAGCGGTTCACCACCCGCAGATGCGCCATAGGTTTACCGGCGCGGCTCGTCGCTAATGCATAGCGGGCCTATTTATCTTTGTGCAGGTGCGAAAAGACCGCTGAAACCAAAGAATTGTGTGGGTGCGGTCCACGGGGCGACCGGACCAGCGCGGATGACCCGGGACAGCCGCCGCCTCCTGATCCCGCACCTCGGCCACACCGGCGTCACATCGACAGCGATCCGCTAATGGGCCGATAAGCTACTTGTGCGTGAGCAGCCGCTCGACATACTTCGCGATGACGTCCACCTCGAGGTTCACGCGTGCGCCCGGCGCCGCGGGGCCCAAGGTAGTCAGTTCGCGCGTCGTGGGAATCAGCGAGACCTCGAACCAGTCATCGCCGAGCGCGGACACCGTCAGCGAAATGCCATCGACGGTGATCGATCCCTTTTCCACGACATAGCGGGCCAATTCGACCGGCAGTCCGATCCGGACCACTTCCCAGTGCTCGGCCGGTGAACGGCTCAGGATTTCCCCGGTGCCGTCGACGTGGCCTTGCACGATGTGGCCGCCGAGCCGGCTGTTCAGGGCCGCGGCACGCTCGAGATTGACCGGGCTACCCGCAACCAAGCGACCCAGGCTCGACCTGCTCAGGGTCTCGCCCATCACGTCGGCGGTGAACTGACCGCCGGGCAAGACCTCGACGACCGTCAGACATACACCGTTGACCGCGATCGAATGGCCATGTCCGGCATCGGCCGTGACGATCGGCCCCGCGATGGTGAACCGGGCGGAATCCCCCAGGTCGTTTTTGCCGACGACCGTACCCAGTTCTTCGACGATTCCGGTGAACACCGCCTCAGGCTAGTGAGTGTTGTCGCGCCGCGCGACGTCCGGTCGCCTTGCGCGTCCAAGTCTTGTCGGCGCGACCCGCTAGGCTGCAAGTCATGCAGACGCGTAAGCCGTTTGGCTCAATTCTCGCCGCCCTCGCTATCGTCGCCGCCTTGATCAGCGGCTGTTCGTCGTCCAAGCAATCCAGCAGCCCGCTACCGGATGCCGCGACCCTGATCAAGGAGTCCGCCCAGAGCACCAAGAAGGTCACGAGTGTGCACCTGGCCCTGACGGTCAACGGCAAGATCAAAGGCCTTCCGGTGAAATCCCTGACCGGCGACCTGACCACCACGCCGCAGACCGCGGCTCAGGGCAACGCGAGCATCGTCTTCGGCGGCTCCGACATCGACGCGCCGTTCGTGGTGATCGACGGCACTCTGTACGGCGCACTCACACCCGGCCAGTGGGACAGCTTCGGCAAGGCGTCGGATCTCTACGACCCGTCCACCATCCTCAAGCCCGACGTCGGTCTGGCCAACGTGCTGGCCAATCTCGGCAACCCCAAGTCCCAGTCGCGGGAGAACGTCGACGGACAGTCGACCATCAAGATCACCGGAACGGTCTCGGCGGATGCGGTCAACGGCATCATGCCCCGGCTGAAGGCAACCCAGCCGTTTCCGTCGACCGTGTGGATCGAGGAAAACGGTGACCATCAGTTGGTGCAGACAACTCTTGAGCAGAGCCCGGGCAATTCGCTTCAGCTGACGTTGTCGAACTGGAACGCCCCGGTGCAGGTCACCAAGCCGCCGGTGGCTCCGGCACCGTGACGGCACCCCAGCCCCACCACGCGGGACGCTTCGTCGCGATCAGCGCCGGCAGCCTCGCGGTTTTGCTCGGCGCCCTCGACACCTACGTCGTGGTCACGATCATGCGCGACATCATCGGGACGATCGGGATCCCGGTAAATCGCCTGCAGCGGATCACCCCGATCATCACCTGGTATCTGCTGGGCTATATCGCCGCGATGCCGTTGCTGGGCCGGGCATCCGACCGGTTCGGCCGCAAGCTGCTGCTCCAGGTCAGCCTGGCCGTTTTCCTGATCGGATCGATAGTCACGGCGCTGTCCACCAATCTCGATGTGCTGGTCGTCGGCCGGACCATCCAGGGGGTGGCCAGCGGGGCGCTGCTGCCGGTGACCCTCGCGCTCGGCGCC
>NZ_JBYCLA010000343.1:0-5293 GCF_057473665.1 Mycobacterium sp. TH-M25 | reverse complement strand
GTTGGAGCCGTTGGCGACGGCTTCGCCTCCCGCAGCGGTGATCTCGTCGACCACACCCTGCGCCGCGCTGCCGCCGCCGGCCGGTGAGCCGTCCAGGCCCACACCGATGTCGTTGACGACGACACGGGCGCCTTCGGCGGCGAACGCCAAGGCATGCGCCCGCCCGATGCCGCCGCCTGCTCCGGTGACGATGACCACGCGGCCGTCGACTAGTCCCACTGCTGACTCCTTTACTTGATCGCGGTCGCGTTGGTGGTGGCCAGGTAGGGTGGCGGCTCGCCGCCGCCATGCACCTCGAGCGAGGCGCCGCTGATGTAGGACGCCGCATCCGAGGCCAAAAAGGCTGCGGCCCAACCGACATCGGCGGGCGTCGCAAGGCGGCCGAGCGGCACATTCTTCGAGATCGCGGCAATCGAGTCGGCGTCGCCGTAGAACAGTTCCGACTGCTCGGTTGCGACCATGCCGACGACACAGGCGTTGACCCGGACCTTCGGCCCCCATTCCACCGCGAGCGTCTGGGTGAGGCTTTCCAGGCCGGCCTTGGCCGCGCCGTAGGCGCCAGTGCCCGGTGATGGCCGTCGGCCGCTGAGACTACAGATGTTGACGATCGATCCGCCACCGGACTGGCTTTGCATCACCTCGTTGGCGTGCTGGGAAACCGACAGCGCGCCAAGCAGGTTCAGTTCGATGATCTTGCGGTTGAACTTTGCGCTGGACTCTGCCGTCAAGACGAAGGGCGAACCGCCGGCGTTGTTCACCACCGCATCGAGGCGGCCGTGGCGCTCCACGATCGCGCCGATCATCGCCTTGACGGCGTCGTCGTCGCGGATGTCGCAGGGGTGGAATTCGTAGGGCAGGCTTGCGACTTCGCGCCGAGCGCAGGTGACGACGGTGGCACCTTGCGCGGCGAAAATTGTGCTGATGCCGGCGCCAACCCCTCGAACACCGCCAGTCACCAGCACGACCCAGCCGGTGAGCCCGAAGCTGAACGCGGGGCCTTCGTCGGCGTGAGTCACTGTGCTAGCGTACCAAGCAAGTGCTTGCTTTCCTAAATCTCCCCTGTCGCCCCCCCAAGGAAGTGGTCGAGGATCTCGATGACAATCACGTCGCGCACCGTCGAACCGGGGATAGTCGCGGTCACCGTCGACTACCCGCCCGTCAACGCCATCCCGTCCCGCGGATGGTTCGAACTCGGCGAAGTCCTGACCGCCGCCGGCAACGACCAGACCACGCACGCGGTCATCCTGCGAGCCGAAGGTCGCGGCTTCAACGCCGGGGTGGACATCAAGGAAATGCAGCGCACTCAAGCTGCCGGCCAAGGCTATGCCGCACTGATCGACGCCAACCGCGGCTGCTACGCCGCCTTCCGCGCGGTCTACGAATGCGCAGTCCCGGTGATCGCCGCGGTCAACGGATTCTGCGTCGGGGGCGGCATCGGCCTGGTAGGCAACGCCGACGTCATCGTGGCCTCCGACGATGCCACCTTCGGCCTGCCCGAGGTCGAGCGCGGCGCACTGGGCGCGGCGACCCATCTGTCGCGACTGGTGCCGCAACACATGATGCGGCGGATGTTCTTCACCGCCGCCACCGTCGATGCTGCGACCCTGCATCACTTCGGCTCGGTGCACGAGGTGGTGCCACGGGAGGAACTCGACGAGGCCGCGCTGCGGGTAGCCCGCGACATCGCCGCCAAAGACACCCGGGTGATCCGCGCGGCCAAGGAGGCGCTGAACCTGATCGACGTCCAACGGGTCAACTCCAGTTACCGCATGGAGCAAGGCTTTACCTTCGAACTCAACCTCGCCGGAGTGGCCGACGAACACCGCGACGCGTTCGCCGGAACGGAGAAGAGCAAGAAGTGAGCAACAAGGTCATTTCGCTCGATGACGCCGTCGCTCAGGTCCGCAGCGGCATGACCATCGGCATCGGCGGCTGGGGGTCGCGGCGCAAGCCGATGGCCTTCATCCGCGCGCTGCTGCGCACCGACGTCAAGGATCTGACCGTGGTGACCTACGGCGGCCCGGACGTCGGACTGTTGTGTTCGGCCGGCAAGGTCAAGCGGGTCTACTACGGGTTCGTCTCGCTGGACTCACCGCCGTTCTACGACCCCTGGTTCGCCGAGGCCCGCAGCAGCGGAGCGCTCGAGGCCCGCGAAATGGACGAGGGCATGCTGCGCTGTGGGCTACAGGCCGCGGCACAACGGTTGCCGTTCTTGCCGATTCGCGCCGGACTGGGTAGTTCGGTGCTCGATTTCTGGGAGGGTGAGCTGAAAACGGTCACCAGCCCGTATGAGGCGCCTGGCGGCGGGCAGGAGACGCTGCTGGCGATGCCGGCTCTGAATCTGGACGCCGCGTTCGTGCATCTCAATCTCGGCGACGTCCGGGGCAATGCCGCCTACACCGGTATCGACCCCTACTTCGACGATCTGTTCCTGATGGCCGCCGACAAACGTTTCCTGTCGGTGGAGCGCATCGTCTCTACCGAGGAATTGGTCAAAGCCGTACCGCCACAAGCACTGCTGGTGAACCGGATGATGGTCGACGGCGTGGTCGAGGCGCCCGGGGGCTCGCACTTCACCACCGCGGCGCCGGATTACGGCCGGGACGAGAAATTCCAGCGACACTACGCCGAGGCCGCAGCCACGGACGAGGGATGGCAGACGTTCGTGCAGACCTACCTGTCCGGCGGCGAAGCCGAATACCAAGCGGCCGTGCGCAAGTTCGCCGAGGAGGCGTCATCGTGACCGACACCGCGAGTACCCGCGCCGAAGTCTGCGCGGTCGCCTGCGCCGACCTGTTTCGCGACGCGGGCGAAATCATGGTCAGCCCCATGACGAACATGGCATCGGTCGGCGCGCGACTGGCCCGGCTGACGTTCTCCCCCGACATCCTGCTCACCGACGGCGAAGCGCAGCTGCTCGCTGACACCCCCGCACTGGGCAAGACCGGCCCGGTCGAGGGCTGGATGCCGTTCGGCCGGGTGTTCGAGACGCTGGCCTGGGGTCGGCGGCACGTGGTGATGGGCGCCAATCAGGTTGACCGCCATGGCAATCAGAACATCTCGGCATTCGGTCCGCTGCAGCAGCCGAAGCGGCAGATGTTCGGTGTGCGCGGCGCCCCCGGCAACGCCATCAACCACGCGACGAGCTACTGGGTGGGCAACCACTCCAGCCGGGTGTTCTGCGAGACCGTCGATGTGGTGTGCGGTGTCGGCTGGGACAACGTCGACACCGACAACCCGGCGTTCCGGTTCGCCAACACCTATCGGGTGGTCAGCAATCTCGGCGTGTTCGACTTCGGCGGTCCGGACCGCACGATGCGCGCGCTGTCGCTGCACCCCGGCGTCACGGCCGACGAGGTGCGGGATAACACCTCGTTCGAGTTGGCCGGCCTCGACGACGCCGGCGAATCACGGTTGCCGACCGACGACGAGTTGCGCCTGATTCGCGAGGTCATCGACCCGAAGGCATTACGCGACCGGGAGATCCGTTGACAATGAAACTGCGCACACCGCTGACCGAGCTGCTCGGTGTCGAGCACCCGGTAGTACAGACCGGCATGGGCTGGGTGGCCGGCGCACGTCTGGTGGCAGCGACCTCCAACGCGGGCGGACTGGGCATCCTCGCCTCGGCCACCATGACGCTCGATGAATTGGCCGTCGCGATCGGCAAGGTCAAGGCGGCCACCGACAAACCGTTCGGCGTCAACATCCGCGCCGATGCAGGCGACGCCGGCGACCGGGTGGACCTGATGATCCGCGAGGGCGTCAAGGTCGCGTCGTTCGCGTTGGCGCCCAAGCAGGAATTGATCACCCAACTCAAAGAAGCCGGCTCCGTGGTGATTCCGTCGGTCGGACTGGCCAAGCACGCCCGCAAGGTGGCCTCCTGGGGCGCCGACGCGGTGATCGTCCAAGGCGGCGAAGGCGGCGGACACACCGGGCCGATCGCCACCACGCTGCTGCTGCCCTCGGTGCTCGACGCCGTGAGCATTCCGGTGATCGCCGCGGGCGGGTTCTTCGACGGCCGTGGCCTGGCCGCGGCATTGTCGTATGGCGCAGCCGGGGTGGCAATGGGCACCCGGTTCCTGCTCACCTCGGATTCCACCGTCCCCGAAGCGGTGAAACAGCGCTACCTGCAGTCCGCACTCGACGGCACCGTCGTCACCACCCGCGTCGACGGTATGCCGCACCGGGTATTGCGCACCGGGTTGGTCGAGAAGCTGGAGAGCGGTTCGCGCGCAAGGGGTTTCGCCGCGGCGGTGCGTAACGCCGGCAAGTTCAAGAAGCTGTCGCAGATGACCTGGGCGTCGATGATCCGCGACGGCCTGGCGATGCGGCACGGTAAACAGCTGACCTGGTCGCAGGTGGTGATGGCAGCCAACACGCCGATGCTACTCAAAGCCGGTCTGGTCGAAGGCAACACCGACGCCGGAGTGCTGGCGTCCGGACAGGTGGCCGGCATCGTCGAGGACCTGCCGTCGTGCGCGGAGCTGATCGAGTCAATCGTCGCCGACGCCGTCAAGCACCTACAGGCCGCGACGGCCTTCGTGCAGTGATCTCAGGACTCGACGAGCTTCAGGGTGTGCCCGGTCGGGTCGTGGAACCAGAACATCGGCGGAATCGGTTCGCCCATTCGTGAGACCTCTGCATCGACGTCGACGCCGGCATCGCGCCGGGATCTCGCGCCGAACGTGTAACCAGTGCGAAAATCCCGCTCTCGAGTAGCACTGGTTACACGTTCGGCAACCGTCAATCGACGCCGGAACCGGCAACGGCAGCCTGGCCAGGCGGTAACGTCACGTGGTGGACGGGAGGCAACCATGAAACGCTGCATCGTCGGAGGATGCGCGGTCCTGCTGATGGCTGGAGTTCTGGTCGACTCGGCGCCGCCGGCCCGCGCCGGATGCATCTCTGCCCCTGGCGTGATCAACAAGTGCGACGGACCCATCCAATCCGACGGCACCTGGCAGCGTTGTGTAATGACGACTCACCTGTCTTACCAGGGCGCCAGCTCGTTCCTGATACCCGAAAAGAGCTGCGAAACAATTGGGCCCGGTATGGCCGACCCACCCGGGCACATCGACTGAGCTACAGCCGCTCGATGATCGTGACGTTGGCGGTGCCGCCGCCCTCGCACATCGTCTGCAGGCCGTACCGGCCGCCGGTGCGCTCGAGTTGATTGAGCATGGTGGTGAAAAGCTTTGCCCCAGTTGCACCTAACGGGTGGCCCAGTGCGATCGCGACGCCGTTGGGGTTGACCTTCTCCGGGTCGGCCTTGATCTCCTTGAGCCAGGCC
>NZ_JBYCLA010000342.1:0-4238 GCF_057473665.1 Mycobacterium sp. TH-M25 | reverse complement strand
CAGCTCGACGTGGACGACGCCCTGCGCGGGCACGTATTCGCAGTGCAGGATTCGCTGTTCTGGGTGGCGTTCCTGGCCGCGATCACGGCGGCGGCCTGCGTGATTCCCGCTGACGGACACTCCCCCGCGCTGGTGGTGGCCGGCAGCGTCGTCTATCTCTGCGGGCTTGCCGCGCACTGCGTCATCGGGCGGGCGGCGAGTCGTTAAAGTAACCCGGATGGCCGACCTTTCGCAGATTGTCGACGACCTGCGCGCCGAAAGCGACGAGCTGGACGCCCTGGTCGCGACGCTGCCCGCCGACCGCTGGAGCACGCCGACGCCCGCCGCGGGCTGGACGATCGCCCACCAGATCGGGCACCTGCTGTGGACCGACCGCGGTGCGCTGGTGTCGGTCACCGACGAGGACGGCTTCGCCGACGTGGTCAAGTCGGCTCTCGACGACCCGATCGGCTTCGTCAACACCGCAGCCGACGAGCTGGCCGGCGTCGGGCCGGCCGAGTTGCTCGCCGACTGGCGGTCGACTCGGGCGCGGCTGCACGACGCGCTGCTGACCGTGGACGACGGCCGCAAGCTGCCGTGGTTCGGCCCGCCGATGAGCGGGCCGTCGATGGCCACGGCCCGATTGATGGAGACCTGGGCGCACGGTCTCGACATTGCCGACGCGCTCGGGGTGGTCCGGCCCGCCACCGCCCGGCTGCGTTCCATCGCCCACATCGGCGTGCGCACCCGCGACTTCGCGTTCGTCATCCACGAGCTGGCGCCGCCGGGCGAGCCGTTCCGGGTGGAGCTGCGCGCACCCGACGGCAGCCTCTGGACGTGGGGACCTGTCGACGCGTCTCAGCGCGTCACCGGGTCCGCCGAGGACTTCTGTTGCCTGGTCACCCAGCGACGCCCGCTGCGCGAGCTCGATGTCGCCGCCTCCGGCGAGGACGCGGCGCGCTGGCTGCCCATCGCGCAGGCGTTCGCGGGGCCGCCCGGGACCGGCCGGTAGGCGGGCAAGGTAACCCTAACTTCCGGTAGGCTCTGCGCTCGTTATGGCTGAACCGTTGCTCGTCCTGCCGCGGGAGCTGACCGAACTCAGCGACGCAGTTCGGGCCGTTCCGCCGCCGCCCACGCCGGTGCTGGCCGACCCGTATGCGCTGCGGCCGGTCAACCCGGATGACGATGCGGCGATGATCTCGCGATGGATGAACATGCCGCACCTGGTGGAGGCGTGGGAGTCGGACTGGCCGGTTGAGCGGTGGCGGGACTACCTGCATGCCCAGTGCGCGGGCGACTATTCCCGCCCGTTCATCGGCAGCATGAACGGCGAAGACGGCGGCTACGTCGAGGTGTACCGCGCCGCAAAGGATTCCATCGCCACCCGCTACGACGCTGATCCCTATGACGTCGGTCTGCATGCCGCGATCGCCGAGCTCTCGATCGTCAACAAGGGGCTCGGCCCGTTCCTGCTGCCGCGGATCGTCGCCAGCGTCTTCGAGGTCGAATCCTGTTGCCGCCGAATCATGTTCGACCCCGATCACCGCAACACCTCGGCGCGCCGGCTGTGTGAATACGCCGGCTGCACGTTCCTCGGCGAGCACGACATGAGCAACCGGCGGATGGCGTTGTACGCGTTGGCGCGCACGCCCGACGACGTACCGCGGGCCCGCTAATGCTTGGCTTTGGTGCGCGAGATCGACGCTAGCCGCGCGATTACTCGCATTTCTTCGCACCAGCGTCGATCTCGATAATGTTTGAGGCCCGCTAGCCGTTCAATTCGCGGTAGCCGTCATAGTCGGGTTTCATTGCCGCAGCCACCAATTCCCACAGCACCTCGTCGGTGCCGCCACCGACGCGGGCCAGCTTCATGTCCCGCCACCACCGGCCCAGCGGTGTCTCGTCGACCAGGTAACCGGCCCCGCCGAAGATGTGCATGCATTCCGAGAGCACCTCTTCGCCGAGCCGCGCGGCGGTCACCTTCACGCCCGCAGCGGCCCGCAGGTCGAGTCGGCCTTCGGCCGCAATCCCGTTGAGCCCGTGACGAAGTAGGTCGACGCGGGCCTGCAGGTCGGCGATGCGCAGCCGCAACGCCTGGTGCTCGAACAGGGTAGCGCCGAACTGCCGCCGCGCCACCATCCGAGCGTGGGTGATGCCGAGCACCCGCTGGCAGCCGCCGGCGACCTGACCGGCGATCGACATCCGCTCGTGCGCCAACCCCCAGGAGATGGCTGCCAAGCCCGTTCCGGGGCGGGCGATCAGCGCGTCGGCGGGCACCCAGATGTCGATGTGTACCGCAGCGGTGTCCAGCGGCCCAGCGCCGACTTTGCGGTACGGCGCCTGGACGTCGCACCGAGCCGTCGGCACCGCGATCACCAGCACGTTGCCGTGTCGGCTGGCGTTGTCGTCATCCACACCGCGGGCGACCACCATGATGTGGTCTGCCACCGGCGAGAGCGACACGAATTTCTTGACGCCGCGGACTTCGAATCCGCCTCGGGCAGAGCGGACTTCGGTCTCGACGATCTGCAGGTCCGACCCTCCCGACTCCTCGGAGGCGCCGATGCACAGCACCGCCTCGCCGCGGATGGCCTGCTCGCAGATGTCCTTGAGATAGTCCGACCGCGCGAAGCGGCGCAGGATCGCAATGGCCGAGTCGTGCAGGCTGACACCGACACCGATGCCGGCCGAGCCCAGCCGCCCCAGCGCGAACGCCAACGCGACCAACTTGGCGACATCGGGATGCGGGCCGCCCAGCCACTTCTGCGCGAACACCCCGCGTTCACCGAGATGCTCGATCAGCTGGCGTGGAAAGCGTTCGTTGACTTCGGCTTCCGCAGTCCACGTGATCACGTCGCCGTTGAACACCTCGTCGAGCAGCGCGCGGTACTCGTCGATGCTCAGCTCACCGGTCACGTCGTCACCTGGGCCACATTGCGTTTGACTTCGAGGCGCCGCAGTTTGCCCGACGAGGTGCGCGGCAGCGCGCCGGGCCGGACGAACACCACGTTGGCGGGCACGATGCCGCACTCCGACGCCACTTTGGCGACCAGTTCACGGCGGGCGCCGGCTTCGTCGGGGCCGCGGAACTCGGCGGTGATCACCAGACCGGGCCGGGCCGCGTCACCGTCGGTGCCGACGGCGACCACCGCGCCCTCCCGCACACCGCGGATTTCGGCGGCGACCCGCTCGATCTCGGCGGGAAAGATGTTGCGTCCGGCGACGGTGATGATCTCTTTGGCCCGCCCGCAGACCACCAGTCCGTCGTCGGTGAGATAGCCCAGGTCGCCGGTCGGGAACCAGGCGCCGGGCTCGAGCGGGTTGTCGCCGAGATAGCCGGACATCATCGAGGTGCCGCGGATCTCGATCTCGCCGACGGCACGGCCCGGCACCTCGGCGGAGTGGTCAGACTCGTGGTTGACGCGAATTTCCATACCATCGATCGGCTCACCCAAGCATGCGTGTCGATGCGGTTCGGCTGCGCCGGAATCGATCTCGTCGTAGCGCAGGCCGCGACCCGGCGGCGGTGTCGTCACCGCGCAGGTCGATTCGGCCAGCCCGTAGGACGGGGCCAACGCCCCGGCGTCGAAACCGAAGGGGCGCAGCGCATCCGCGAATCGCTGCAGGCCAGCGCAGTCGACCGGCTCGCCCCCGTTGATGGCAAACCGCACCCGGCCGAGGTCGACGTCGGAGACCAGTCGGGCGTACGTGCCGATCATGCTGTAGGCCATGTTCGGCGCGGCCGTCAGCGACATGCCGCTCTCGCTGAGCCAGCGCAGCCAGCGGAACGGCGACGCGGTGAACGCCGATGTCGGGGCCAGCCAGACCCGCGACCCACTCAGAGCGCCGCTGAGCAGAAACGTCAGCCCCATGTCGTGATAGAGCGGCAGCCACGTGCAACCCCCGTCGACGGCCGGGTCGACGCCGATGCGGGTGAGCAAGCCGGTGACGTTGTTGTGCACCGCCTCGGCGGAAAGCTCTGCGGTGCGAGGGTTTCCGGTAGAACCCGCGGTGCCCTGCAGTATCGCCGGCGTCCCGGGCGCCGCCTCGACGGGCGTGAAGTTGGTCGACGGTTCGTGCGCGACGGCGGTCAGGTCGAGCACCGCCGGCCCGCCGGCATGCCCTGCCAGCAGGACCAATTCGTCGCCGTGGCTGAGCACCGTGCGCACGCCGATGCCGTCGAATCGGGCCAACGTCGCCTGCGCCCACCGCCGCGGGTCGGCGCCGCGGACCGGGCCGGGCAGGATCGACACGCTGCG
>NZ_JBYCLA010000341.1:0-2581 GCF_057473665.1 Mycobacterium sp. TH-M25 | reverse complement strand
TTAGGTACCGCATCTGGCGAGGGAGGTGTCACACCGGTGCTACACTGCTGGCCGCTGCCAAGCTAGCGTCGATCCGCGCGGCGCGTGACAGCGATGTGAAGCTTCGGCGCCGGCTGGCCGACCGATTGCGATCGCGCAACCTTCCCGTCGACGTTGATGCCGCAGACCGTGCGCGCCAAGCTGGATGGACGCATGGGTGAGCGTTGAACTGCTGCTGGACAATTCGGCCTTCGTCCGCCTGGCGTCACCGGCGCTGCAGGAGCGGCGGGCGCTGGAGATCGCAGACGCGCTCGAGCACCGCCGCATCGGCGTGTGCCTGCCGTTCCTGCTCGAGGCAGGGTATTCGGCACGCAGCGCTACGGATCACGATGAACTGCTGAGTGAATTGATGGCATTGCCGATGCTGCACATCGACACCGAGGTAGAGCGACGAGCGGTGGACGTGCAGCGTCAGCTTGCCCGCGCTGGGCATCATCGACTCCCGCCGGTCGATCTCATCATCTCCGCGCTGGCAGATCGGCACGGTGTCGGAGTGCTGCACTACGACCACGACTACGACACGCTCGCCACGCAGACGGACCTTCGCTTCGCGAGCAACTGGCTGGCCCGGCGTGGCAGTCTCTGACACCTCAACAAGGTCAGGTCGTTCTGCCTTTTCGATGGTGAATGATCAACAAAATTGCTGGTAAAAGCTACTGATGGGGTCTGGGGTGTTGTTTGCGACACGTGAGGGTGTACGCATGAGTTGGTCGCATGGTCGACCGCCGAGGGCACTGGCAGCCTCACGGCAGACCTCATCCCGACACAACTTGCCGGTGCGACGTGGTGCAACGGGCTAGCCTTATGGGCATGCAATTCACCCGCGTCACCATCGACCCGGATGTGATGGGGGGCATGCCGTGCATCCGGGGCTTGCGCATCCCAGTTGCAACTGTGGTCGCGATGGTCGCCGACCAGATGATATCGACCGAGATTCTTACCGAGCTTCCTGACCTCGAGGCAGAAGACGTTGTCGAGGCTCTGCGGTATGCGGCTGAGGCAGTGCGGGAGCGAGAGTTGCCGTTGCGGTCGACGGCATGAGGCTGCTGCTGGACGAAAATCTTTCGCCAGCAATGTCCACTTTTCTCATCGAGGCAGTGTCACCCATGGCCAAGCCCAGTGGCGTGGTGTAAGAGTTCGCTCGATCGCGTGACCCTTCGGCTGGCAGTTTAGGCGGTCAGGGCTGGTGTGGTGTCGGTTTGCTGGCCGGCGGGCTCGTCGGTGCTGGTCAGTGCTGTGCGGGCGCGGGTGAGGACGTCAAGGCCGAGGTAGCGGCGTCCTTCGATCCATTCGTCGTGTTGTTCGGCCAGTACGGCTCCGACGAGGCGGATGATCGAGGCCCGGTCGGGGAAGATACCCACGACGTCGGTCCTGCGCCTGATTTCTCTGTTGAGCCGTTCCTGTGGATTGTTCGACCAGATTTGGCGCCAGATCTGCTTGGGAAACGCAGTGAACGCGAGCAGATCAGCACGGGCACCATCGAGGTGTTCGGCCACTTTGGGGAGCTTGTCGGCCAGTGCGTCGAGGACCCGGTCATATTGGGCAACAACCGATTCAGCATCAGGCTGGTCGTAGATGGAGTGCAGCAGGGTGCGCACCCACGGCCAGGAGGACTTCGGGGTGGCCGCCATCAGATTGGCGGCGTAATGGGTGCGGCAGCGCTGCCAGGCCGCCCCGGGCAGGGTGGCCCCGATCGCGGCTACCAGCCCCTGGTGGGCGTCGCTGGTGACCAGCGCGACCCCGGACAGGCCGCGGGCGACCAGGTCGCGGAAGAACGCCAGCCAGCCGGCCCCGTCCTCGGCCGAAGTGACCTGGATGCCCAGGATCTCCCGATGGCCCTCGGCGTTAACGCCGGTGGCGATCAGGGTGTGCACACCCACGACGCGGCCGTTCTCGCGGACTTTGAGCACCAGAGCGTCAGCGGCCACGAACGTGTACGGGCCGGCGTCGAGTGGACGGGTGCGAAACGCCTCAACTTGTTCGTCGAGCTCTTTGACCATGATCGACACCTGCGACTTGGAAAGACTTGTCACACCCAGTGTTTCAACGAGGCGTTCCATTCGCCGGGTGGACACTCCCAGCAGATAGCAGGTGGCCACCACGGTGGTCAGGGCACGCTCAGCGCGTTTGCGTCGCTCCAATAGCCAGTCCGGGAAATAGCTCCCCTGACGCAGCTTGGGGATGCCCACATCGAGGGTGCCCGCGCGGGTGTCGAAATCACGGTGCCGGTAGCCGTTGCGGCTGTTGGACCGCTCATCGCTGCGCTGGCGGTAGCCGGCCCCGCAGATGGCGTCGGCTTCCGCGCCCATCAAGGCGTGGATGAACACCGACAGCAGCCCCCGCAGCAGGTCCGGGCTCGCCTCGGCGAGTTGGTCAGCCAACAGCTGCTCGGCGTCGATAAGGTGTGGTGAGGTCATCGCGTTGCTCTCCTTCGATTGACTTTGCTGGTCATTTCGAAGGATCACGCGATGACCGCCCTCTACCGGGCTACGACACGCCCACCGGCCCTACCGGCTCGTACACCACGCCCCTGGACGCAACT
>NZ_JBYCLA010000340.1:0-5225 GCF_057473665.1 Mycobacterium sp. TH-M25 | reverse complement strand
GAGGTGCTCGATATCCGTACTCTCGAGGGCCGAAAGTCCCTCGCCTAGGCGACATGTGCCGCTGTGAGCGGCCATTGGGACTCCTTAGCCTCGTCGGTATGACGACCATCGAACCTGTCACCGTCCTTTCAGCGAGCGCAAGCTGGGACCTGCTGAGCGGTGTGGCCTTGGGCAGGCTTGTCACGAGCGTTGACGGCCAGCCGGAGATCTTTCCCGTCAACTTCGCCGTCCAAGATCGCACGGTGCTTTTCCGGACGGCGGAAGGCACGAAGTTGGTGAGTTCCGCGATCAACAACCGTGTGCTGTTCGAGGCCGACGATCACGGTGCCGGCGGAGGCTGGAGCGTGATCGTGCGGGGAACGGCCCGGATGCTGCGCACGAACGAGGACATTCAGCGCGCCGATCACGCACAGCTGCTGCCTTGGACTGCGACGTTGAAGCAGCATTACGTTCGGATTCTGCCGGCGTCGATCACGGGGCGCCGCTTCCAGTTCGGTCCCGAGCCCGAGCGCGAATCCGCTTTCGCTTGAAACACTGTGCCCCCGAACATGCTGGCGGCCAGTCCTTTTAGCGGCGCTTTGACGGACTGGACCAGTGCCGCCCTCACTGCGATTCCCGCTCTTGGGCATCAGCCCAATGCCGCTGGGAGCAATGGCCGGTTCTGTAGCGGACGCATGTCCGCGGCGGGACCAACGCTGAGCAGGTGAGGACCTTTGGCCCCAGATACATACCCGAGTCACCGAATAACCTTTCCGCACAAGTGCCGGCACCTATCTGCCGGAGCGTTGAGGTCGGAGTGTCCTATGGAAGACGTGCCCGTACAGCCCGCCGTGGTGGTCGGCGTCGACGAATCGGCGGCGGCTCGGTGTGCGGCGCTGTGGGCGGTCGATGAGGCTGTCAGCCGCGACATCCCGCTTCGGCTGGTCCACATACTCGATAGCGGGACGTCAAAGTCGGATGATATCGCTTCTCAATCGGCCAGGGCCGAACGGTGGATCGGTGGCGTCCTCAGGGCCGTCGAGTCCACGAGGAAGCCGGTGAAGGTCGAAACTGACGTGATTCGCGGACACCCAGCCGAGGCCTTCATTCGGGTGTCTCGCTTCGCGGCGATGATTTGCATCGGTGCTGTCGGGTCAAACCACTTTCGGCACGGTCGGATTGGCTCGACTGCCGTTGCCGTGGCCGGCTCTGCCCATTGTGCCGTTGCCATCCTCCACGGAGGCACGCCCGCCGTCCGCCCGAACTCGAACGTCATCCTGGCGGTGACCGGCGATGCGCCCGATAACGGACTCCTGCTTGAGACGGCCGCCCGGGAGGCGGCTATGCGCGATGCCCCGTTACGGGTGATCAGGTGTTGGCAACCACCTCGCTCGGACCCCCCAACCACCCAAACAGGCGATCTGGCGATAGCGGCGCAGCTAGATCGTCGCTTGGCGCGATGGCGAGCTCGTTATCCCGATCTTCGTGCGGAGTCCGTTGCCGTGCACGGTCCACTTTCTGGCTATCTGCAGGCGCATGCTGAGCAGCTGCAATTGGTGGTTGTCAGCGCCCGCGGCCCGGGTCACGTGCGCGAGGTCGTCGGGGCGGCCGGCTACGGCGCCCTGGCCACCTCGGACTGCGTGGTTTTAGTTGTCGATCGTCAGCACCTTTGACAGGTATCGCGCATGATGAATGTCAAGACTGAGAGCCCAGCGCCGCATCACCGATCTCACGGAGGGTCCACCATGGTTGTGAGTGTCTTTCTCGTCGATGACCACGAGGTGGTCCGCCGCGGGATCATCGATCTACTAGGCGCCGATCCTGGGCTGGAAGTGGTCGGCGAAGCCGGATCGGTGGCCGAAGCAATGACCCGAATCGCAGCGGTCCGGCCCGACGTCGCAGTTCTCGACGTCCGTCTGCCCGACGGCAGTGGGATCGAATTGTGTAGGGATCTGCTGTCAGACATTCCCGACTTGCGGTGCCTGATGCTGACCTCGTTCACCTCCGACGAGGCGATGCTCGACGCGATACTGGCCGGCGCGAGCGGCTATGTGGTCAAGGACATCAAGGGCATGGAGCTCGCTCAAGCGATCAAAGATGTCGGTGCAGGCAAGTCGCTGCTGGATAATCGGGCTGCTGCGGTGTTGATGGCGAAGCTCCGCGGTGCGGCCGAACGCAGCGATCCGCTTGTCGGGTTGACCGATCAGGAACGCACTCTGCTGAGTCTGCTCAGCGAGGGACTGACCAACAAGCAGATCGCCGCTCGCATGTTCCTTGCCGAAAAGACGGTCAAGAATTACGTGTCGCGGCTGCTGGCGAAGCTCGGCATGGAGCGGCGAACGCAAGCTGCGGTGTTCGCATCCAAACTCGAATCCACCGAGCGTGCGAGGCGATGATCCCGCCCACTGCACTGTGATCTCGTGACCGATTCAGCGAAGCGGGCCGGTGCGGTGCACTCGGTGCGAGATACGTTGTCGCAACTTCGATTACGCGAACTCCTCGCTGAGGTGCAAGACCGGATCGCTCTGATCGTCGAGGGACGCGACCGTCTTGACCGATTAGTCGAGGCGATGCTGGCGGTGACCTCGGGTCTCGACCTGGAGACCACGCTGCGCACCATCGTGCGCACTGCGATCGACCTGGCTGGGGCCCGCTATGGCGCGCTCGGGGTGCGGGGGAGCGGTCCTGATTTGGCGGCGTTCATCCACGAGGGAATCGATGCCGAAACGCGGGAGCGGATTGGGCATTTACCGGAGGGTCGCGGCGTCCTAGGGGTGTTGATCAGCGAGCCGAAGCCGATCCGGCTGGACAACATCGCTCACCATCCATCGTCGGTCGGTTTCCCGCCACATCATCCGCCGATGCAGGCTTTCTTGGGGGTGCCCATCCGGATCCGCGACGAGGTGTTCGGCAACCTCTACTTGACCGAGAAGGTGAACGGCCAATCTTTCAGCGAAGACGACGAAGTGCTCGTCGAAGCGCTCGGGGCTGCGGCCGGTATTGCCATCGAAAACGCGCGGCTCTACGAGCAGTCCCAGGCCCGGCAGGCCTGGCTCGCCGCAACTCGTGACATCGCAACGGAGCTGTTGTCGGGTTCCGACCCCGCCGCAATCTTCCGGATGGTGTCCGATGAGGCCCTGAAATTGTCCGAGGCTGAATCGACTTTCGTTGCGGTGCCAGTCGAATCGGACTCTGCCTCAACGGAGATCACCCAACTGCTGATTACTGAGTTGGCGGGCGAGCTGCCCGCATTCACGCAGCCGCCGACGATCGCTGTCCGCGGGACTCAGGTCGGTGACGTCTTCTTCAACCGCACTCCGCGCCGGTTTGCCCGGCTTGAGCTCGAGATCGGCGGCGTGCAGATCCAGCCGGGGCCCGCGTTGGTATTGCCCTTGCGCGTAGCCGAGAAGGTTGCCGGAGTGCTCGTTGCGTTGCGCCTAAGCCGAGCAACGGCATTCACCCAAGACGAGGAAGACATGATGTCGGTCTTCGCCGACCAGGCCGCAGTGGCCTGGCAATTGGCCACGGCGCAGCGCGCCGCGCGCGAGTTGGACGTGGTGACTGACCGGGACCGCATTGCTCGCGACCTGCACGACCATGTCATCCAACGGTTGTTCGCAGTCGGGCTCGCGCTGCAGGCAACCATTCCCCGGGCGCGGTCTTCGGAAGTCCAACAACGGCTTTCGAGCTACGTTGATGACCTGCAAGCCATCATCGGCGAGATTCGCACCACGATATTCGATCTACACGGGCCGACTACCAGAATGCCGCGGTTGCGCCAGCGACTCGATGAAGCCGTTGCCCGGTATTCCAGCGAAAAGCTACGCATCACCACCCAATTCGTGGGACCGCTCTCGGTGGTCGGTGTTCCGCTTGCCGAACACGCTGAAGCCGTTGTGCGAGAGGCCGTGAGCAACGCCGCGCAGCACGCGCATGCGACTGAGCTCCATGTCATCGTCAAAGTCGCGGATGGTCTTTCCATCGAGGTGAGAGATGACGGTCGCGGAATCTCCGAGCGCACCAAGAGTGACGGCCTGATGAACCTGCGCCACCGCGCCCAGGAGGCGCACGGCACGTTCAGCGTCGACACTCCCGACTCCGGCGGTACGGTGCTGCGTTGGACCGCGCCGCTGGCTTAGCCCTGGCTTGGCCCGTCCGGATCCTCAGTGTTGTCGAGCGACGATCACCGGCACGCCGGCGGCATGCACCACCGTGGTGCTCACTGAGCCCAAGAGCATGCCCGAAAATCCGCCACGACCATGACTTCCGACGACGACAAGCTGAGCGGACTCCGCCTCCTCGAGCAGGTGCAGCGCCGGATTGGCGTAGACGATTCTGCGTTGCACCGCCACGTCGGGATAACGCTCTCGCCAGCCCGCCAGTCGTTCGGCCAGGGCTTCTTGCGCAACTTGTTGCAGCGCAGACCATTCCAGGCTCGGGACGTCAGCCACCTCCCCGTGAGACCAGGAATGCAATGCAACCAAGTGGACTCCACGCCAGGACGCCTCGTCGAAAGCGATGCCCGTCGCCAACTCTGATGCCGGCGATCCGTCGATGCCTACTACCACCGGAAGCTGCTCAGGCAGCAGCGCGGTGACAGGGGATTCGTGGTGAATCACTGCCACCGGACTGTGCGCGTGATGCACCAATGCGGTGCTGACCGATCCCAGTAAGAGCCGCCCCACGGCCCCTTGCCCGCGGCTGCCCACCACGATCATCTTCGCGTCTTTGGACAAGTCGGCCAGCGTGGGAATCGTCGCGCCGAAATACACCTCGGAACGAATCTGGCGGCGAGCCAGGCTGGGAGCACTTTCTTCGGCTATTCGAATCGACGCCGAAATGAGTTCTTCGGCCTGTTTTTCGCGCCAATCGCTGTTTCCAGCCAGCGGCGGAAGGGGGCCTCCGCTGAGGCTCACCAGGCCCCACTGCGGCGTCGCGACGACGTGGATGATGTCCAGTGGGATATTGCGCATGGCGGCTTCGCGCGCGGCCCAACCCACCGCTTTGCCAGATGACGGCGATCCGTCGACACCCACAACAATTGCTTGTTGCCCTGCGAGGTCAGACATTGCCGGCTCCCTGTGCTTTTGCAGTGTTAGGGCATGACATTCATAACGCTAGGTAGGTTCGCTGTTCTCGGTCAGGAGTACTTTGTCCCAATCCCGTCAACCGTTTGGCATCTCGCGCTTCGCCGCGGAGGCCGAAGTCGAGATCTGCCGGAACGCGACACGCCGCGGGATCATCGA
>NZ_JBYCLA010000339.1:0-4587 GCF_057473665.1 Mycobacterium sp. TH-M25 | reverse complement strand
CGCGGCGATACTCATGGCAAGCGGGAAAATCACGTAGCCGACATCGGCGCCATACGGGATGGTCGGCTCTGGTCTCCACCAAGCGAAATAGACGAATAGCAGATCTGACACCAGCAGAACTGCGACGCCGACCACGGCGGTGGTTGAAGCCCAGTCGCGTTCGCGCTGCCGGTGCCAGATGAAAAGGGCCAGCATCGCGAGATCGGTAACCACGTACAACCCGTAGACACCGGCCGCGTCGACGGGCCCCGGCAAGGCGACCCAAAGCGCGAGAATTGTCGCGGTGGTGGTTGAAACCATGAGAGCGGCCATGAGTCCGATGACGATCCAGCGCAGTTTCACAGGTAGCTCCAGCACCAACCCAGAGATGACGAAGGTGGGCAGCAGCAGATACAGCAAGTCACCGATCGAAGGTGCACGCGGAAGAGGGTTTTCGAACACATCGCGCATCACCAACCAATACGCCTGGCCCGCAGACCATCCCGCTAGGCCGAGTGCCAGCCCCAAAGCCCAACGAGCTTCGCGCTTGCGACGAACGACCGTCCACAGGGCCGTCGCCAAGATTCCTAACCCGAGTTGCGCGGAATCAGTAATCGCCTGGTTACGCAGCGTGGCATCTGGGGCGATGCCCTGCACCGACACGATGATGAACAGCAGCGTCAAGCTGCTGCCGGCCACGCACACAGACAACAAATTTCGCCGCGGAAGATCGTCAGCAGGCAGCGCTAGCGGAGCCGGTGGGGGACTCGGCGGCACGGTCTTTTCCATGTGCGTGATCCACAAGCGTCGGAACCACTCGGAATCCCCGCCGAGGAGCACTACGACTGCTTCGAGCGGATCCCATGTCGGCACCTCCCCGTTGAGCACCCGACCCACCGTCGCGCGGCTCCACCCGGATTTCTGCGCAACCGAACGAATACTCGGCTGGCCGGCGGCCAGCCGCAGCTTGTGTAACTCACTGCGCAGCTCACTCAGCTCCCCCGATCGCGTGCCGTCGGTTGCCTCTTCGGTCATTTCCCCCTCGATCGACCAGACGCCAGCTCACACGCCTCACATGACAACATGCGGCCCTTGGACCGTGGCTCACGGGTGGCACAAAATGACTCACGTGCAGCCCACAACGTCTCTTTTCGTTGACCCGTGAGACCGGAGCCGCAGAGGATTCGATGGCGATCCTGGCGCACACGGGCCGCGTCAGCACCGCCCGCTTACATTGGACAGGAGTATCCGTTATGTCGCCGAAGCAGCCTCCCCACACCGCCACCGAAGTCCCCGACAACCGGCGCTGGAGCCGTATCGGAACCGTGCAGCGGCACTACCGGCTCTCGGCGGCGCTGACCGGCGAGGACGGCGTGGGATACACCGACGTTGTGGTTGCCGACGGATACGACACGACATTCGTATTCCCAGGTACCGGCGACGGCTGCGTGGCCGACTACCGCCGCCTGGGTAAGACGCCTGGCGTCGACGACGCCGCGGCCCTGGCCGCGCTGGGGTACCGGATCGCCGGCTGCGCACCGTGGTCAGCGGCGGTTTCTTGAACTGCGGAATCCGTTTCAGCACTTCCAGATTCAAGCATCGCAGCCGCAGCTGCAGCGGCCTGCGGATCGGCTGCCGCGTCGGTGAAGTTCTCCCATTCCTGCGCCATGTCGGGATCGAGCATGTCGATGAACCGAACCCCCCGGGGAATGATCGTGCCGTCCGCCACGGCGGATGACACTGCGGCCACCAGCGCGAACACCTCACCCATCTGCGAAGCCCGTAGTTCGTCGTCGGGATCTTCCTCCAAATCTGTATGCAGGATTCCCCGGCTGATACACGTCGAGATGACCACCTCCGAGATCTCCTCAGCGGTCTCGGTCTGCAGTTGCGCTGCCACCTCGTCGAAGAATCCATCCGGCACGGGTGATTCTGGGGGCGTTGCGGGTGTCGTCGTCATCGGCACTGCACTCCAAAAGTTGTCGGTTCGCCCCTGCCGCGGTAGCGGTGAACCCGCCAGGGTGACCCGAAACTAACCGCGCCGCCCGCAGTCACAGGCTCCGTTCTTTCGACACGCCGACAGCGGTCAGGGACCGTCAGCGCGATCAGTTGCGGGCAGCGGCGGCCTGCTGCTGGACTCGAGCTGCTACCTGCTCGGCGACGGCGCGGACTTCGATGGTTCCGTCGGAAGCGATTTCCCGGGAAACCACCCGGAACGTCGCACCCGACTCGATCACATCACCGCCGGCGACAGGCATTCCGTCGCTGGTCAGGTAACGCACTCGGATGCGGTCGCGGCCGCCGCGCACGGCGCCGTCGCTGCGGGCCACCGTGAATCCCTTCGTACTGAACGTGGCACCGGAGGCGAACACCTCGGTGAGCAAGTCGGCCTCCCGTCCGCGGTAGACCGCTGGGACCGGGTGCGCCGCGGTGAGCACCCGCACCGCGTGGTCACGGTTGCGAGCCACCTTGTACACGGCGAACGCCTCGTTGAGCTTGGCTTCAGCCACCAGAGCTTGGGCGGAAACCAGCTCGGGGTTGCGGCCGTGCCGGGCCACCTGATTAGCCGCGGTGACCATCCGCGCGCCATCTGCCCGAACGTCCATGTGCTCCGGCGAGAGCGCCTTTCCCGGCGGAACCGCACTCACCGCCGTCGTCGCGTCCCAGTCGACGGTGCTCAGCGCCTTGCGAACAGCCGGGTAGTCGCCGTCAAGTGTCTGGGAGGGGTTGCGGATCTGGAACCCGGTGCGCGCCACCGCGGCGCGATCCTCGGTGCTCACCGGGCCGCTGTAGCGCTTGAGCGAGACCTCTTCTGCTCTTTGAGCAATCAGTGCCTTCGGGATGGTCTCCAGGAACTGAGCCCGTGCTGCTCGGGCGAAACGCATATTGCGGGCCACATCGAACCCTTCGATCCGGGCTGTCTGGGCCTGCTCATCGGCGCCGTGGCGCGAGCTATGCGGACGAGATGCTAGCCGCGCAGCGGTGTGCGCCGCCGCCTTGCCCGCCAGCATCCGAACGTGCCCGTCGGCGCCGACGGTGTAGCTCATCGCGGTGTCGCCGTAGAAGGTGCGTTCGATGATGCGCCGCTTGGCGGCCAGCCGCATCGACAGCGCCCGTGGGCTCTTGCCGACCATCATCGACTGGACTACGGAATTCAGGCCCGAGGAGTTCCCGCCGGCAGGGACTTTGGTGAAGTGGTCGAAGTCGACCTGCGGGATTCGGGCGAGGAGATCGTTAACCCGAGTGTCGGCGTCCACGGGCAGCCGCAGTCCGTCGACGAGGACCGACATCGCACCGTTGCCGTCGCGTGCGAGCAGGACTCCTTCGGCGATCTGCACCGGCTCACCGTTTCCGGCGTTGTCCAGCAACTTCCCGGCTGTCAGGACATGGGCCTGGTTACCGCCCACCGCGGCGATGACCGGGTCCGGCCGCCGCGGCGCCGCGGCAACCTGCGCCTGCTCTGTCCCGTCCTCGAACAACGTGTCCGATCGCCGCTGGGCGACCGTGGTCAAAGCGGCTACCTCGTCGATGCTGTGCCGGCGATAGAACTGCTGGGCCTGCGGGGGAAGATCCTCGAACTTGGCTCCCGGCGGTGGGGGAACGATCGCATTGCTGGCGATCGCATCGATGCGCGTCTCGATGCGATCGAGCTCGGCGGCGGCCTCTAGCGGATCTACGATGGCGCCGCGCTCGATCAGCCCGCGCTCGCACAACGCCGAGGCCAGCTGGATCTTCGACACGGCCATCGGAGCATGCTTGCCATTGTTGATCGCCGCCGAGGCCGGGTTGGAGTCCTCACGTGCCTCGGTGAACACATTGTTGTGCATGCCAGGAACACGTCGCAGCGCGCCGGACTGAGAGCGCAGGATGTCGGCTCCGATGCCCGGCGACACAGCTTCCAGGCTCACCACGAGGTTGCTCAGCATCGACGGTGCCAGAGACCCGACCGCTACTGCACTGGCCGGGCCGAACAGCGCGGCGGCGTTCGCCTTCACGCAGCGCATGGTGGCACGGTTCTCCTGGCGCGACGACGCGGCGGCGGCTCGCGTATGCGCTGTGACCGTACAGCGGCGATGAGTCCGGTTCGACGAGCCGTACTCGCTGACCGATACGCACATGGTGTCCTCACATCAGGTGTGCAGTGATTGTCACGTCCTGATGCATCATCGCATGCGTACGCAATAATATGACGCAACACATAACGCATACGATAGAAGATGCACGGCTGATCGACTGGCACACGGTGAATCCCGGCGTGGACCTGTGGTTCGCTTCGCCTGATTCAAGGTCAGGTGTCCGTTCTCATTGAATCTGGGGCAGCATTCTCATCGAATCTGGGGCAAATCCGCCGCCCGATGGCCCGCGGGTCATCGGGCGGCTGCAGCCAATCCAGCGGAGCCGGTGATGCGGGCCTACCGGGACTGGTGCGTACGCTTGGGGGCGAAGCGCGCGATGGCATCAGTAATTGCGGTTGTCATAGTTGGACTGCCGGTGTGACCGGAGTCGTCCATGACCTTTAGTTCGGCGTCGGGCCACGCCTGTGCCAGTTCCCACGCGGTGCGGAGCGGGGCGGATAGATCGAGTCGACCATGGATGAGTACGCCGGGA
>NZ_JBYCLA010000338.1:0-3500 GCF_057473665.1 Mycobacterium sp. TH-M25 | reverse complement strand
TACTAAATCTGCTGTCTTGCAAGAGGTGTCGACTAACCGGCACCATGGTCTGCGAGATTCCCCCGGTGCCGTGGTCAGACTATTTCATTAAGGCGGTGTTTCGATGAGCAAGATTGTGTCGCGCGAAGACGATCGGCCCGTGCGACGCACCCTCGATCCCATCATTGTTACCCGGCAGGGAAAGGTTGCCCGCCTCGAGTCCAGTTTGACCCCGCACGAAGCACAGATCGAAGATCTGATCTTTCTGCGAAAGACGTTGCACCGTGCCGACATTCCTTTCCTACTTATCCGCAACCACAAAAACCGGCCGGTTCTTGCCGTCAACATCGAGCTGCGCCCCGCGGTCGAACGCGCGCTCGTCACCGCGTGCGCCAGCGAACCTATGTACGCCAAGACAATTGATGAGCGCCGGGTTTCTCCCGTGTTGGTGGCCAAGGGTCAGTTATCGCAGTCGATCGATCCACGTATCGTACGGTTGTATCGACGACGGATTGCGCCGGGAGGATTTCGGTTCGGTCCGAGGTTCAGTGTCGAACTCCAGTTCTGGGCCTTCGAGGAGACCCTGATCCGCTGCCCGTTGGAAAACTCCCTGACCCGCAAGGTGCTGCCACGCAAAGAAATAACACCGGCCACCGTCAAGCTCTACGGGTACAAGTGGCAGACCATTGAGGGGATGTTCACCCCGCACGCAAGTGACGTCAGGTTTGACATCGATCTGGTGTTCTCGTGGGTCGACGGTAGCGATCCAGAATTTCGGGCACGTCGGGCGGCCCAAATGTCGCACCACGTAGTGGGAGAAGGCGACGACGCCGACGCGCGGATTCGACAGATCGACGAGTTGAAATATGCCCTGCGGTCGGTGAACATGTTTGCTCCGTGGATCCGGCGCATCTTCATCGCGACGGATTCAGCCCCGCCGGCATGGTTAGCCGATCACCCAATGATCACAATTGTCCCCGCGGAGGACCACTTTTCGGATAGGTCGGCGTTGCCTACCTACAACTCGCACGCCGTGGAAAGCCAACTGCATCGCATCCCCGACCTCAGCGAGCATTTCCTGTACTCCAATGACGACATGTTTTTCGGTCGCCCGCTTAAAGCAAGCATGTTCTTCTCCCCGGGTGGGGTGACCAGGTTCATCGAAGCCAAGACCCGTATCGGATTAGGTACTAACGATCCAACGCGCAGTGGCTTTGAGAATGCGGCCCGGGTTAACCGCCAGCTCCTCTTACAGCGATTCGGCCAACTGATCACGCGTCATCTGGAACACACCGCGGTCCCGCTGCGCAAGAGCGTGCTGATCGAGATGGAACGCGAATTCCCGGACGAATTCGCTCGGACCCAGGCAAGTGCGTTCCGGTCCGGCACCGATATCTCGGTTACCAATTCGCTCTACCACTACTACGCGCTGATGACTGGACGCGCCGTCCAACAAGAAAAAGCCAAAGTCCTGTACGCGGATACCACCTCGTATGCAGGCCTCGACTTACTTCCCGAGTTGCGGAAGCATCGCAACTACGACTTTTTCTGCCTCAACGACGGTAGTTTCCCCGAAGTCCCCGCGACCGAGCGTGCCGAACGGGTCGTCAGTTTCCTGGAACGCTACTTTCCAATACCGGCGCCCTGGGAAAAGGTCGCGACCGACGTCAATCGCCGGGACTTTGCGTCACCGACGGTGTCAGCACCATTGGTGGATGGGCAAACAGCGAATCCCGCCCAGACGGCTCGATAAACAGACCGCTTTCGGCGATATTGCGTCGCGCCTGCGCGGGAGAGACAAAGGTACCCACAGTGTTTCCGGTGCCAAGTGGAATCACCGAGTGCACCACAGTGTCTTGGTAGACGTGCACAAGGTTGCAACCCTGGGCGCCGTCTCGACCGCGCGTTCCCCCGGCGACAACTGTTAGATCTTGGGTGTAGCAAGTGGCCGAGGCGACTGACACTGGAATTCCGACGAAGGTGGCATTCGTCGAGTAGTGCAGGTGCCCGGCCAAAATGGCACGAACATCGCTACCCTTGAGCACCCGCCCCAGCGAAGCTTGGTCGCGTAGTTCCACCGTGACGGCCATGTCTAAGACACTTGGAATCGGCGGATGGTGTAACGCCAAGATGGTGCCGTCCGGGGCCGGGATTGCCAACTCGTCGGCAAGCCAATCTAATTGTGATGCACTGATTTCGCCGTAATGCTGGCCCGGCACCGAGGTATCCAACGTGATGACCCGGAGTCCGTCGACTCTGCGCACGCGGTCCAGCGGTGCCATGGAGGGCGCCTCGTCCAGCAACAACGTGCGTAATGCGGCCCGATTGTCATGGTTGCCCATCACCCAGAAGAGTTCGGCATCCAGCTCGGCCGCGAACGGCTCAACCAGGCCTCGGAGCTTTCGGTATGCTTCCGGCTCGCCCTGATCGGCCAAATCGCCGGTAAAGATGATTGCGTCGGGACGCAGTCGGGAGCGCTTCAGCTGCTCGAGCAACTCGCCGAGCCGGCCGTCGGCGTCGACCGCCCCGTAGAGCGCGCCGTCCGAAACGAGATGTGTGTCGCTGATGTGCAAAAGGACGTAATCCGGCCGCGGATGCTCCGCGGCCCTAAGTCTGTGCACCGGAGGTGCCAACCCCTTCCATGATCAATTGGCTTTACACAAACGAAACATTCAGTGTAGCCGCTCCGACGAGCAACGACGTGCACTTGTGAGCCGCTCCGCCACGCTAGCCTCGATTTCCGAGGCCCACCTATCCGAAGAATCGCGGCAGCACCGCCTCGGACGTCGCACGCAGTTCGGCCAGGGACACGGTGAATTGACCCTGAACCTCGATCGAGTCCGAACCCTGATCGACGACGCCGATACGAATGGCTGGCAAACCCCGCGCCTCGCACATCGACCGAAACCGGCTCTCCTCGGTGCGTGGCACAGCCACCAGCACCCGGCCCGCTGATTCAGAAAAGAGAAATGTGAACGGACCTGTGCCTGATTGAAAATCTTCGGGAAGCACAATGCGGCAACCGGTTTCACCCGCCAACGCCGATTCCACGATGGCCTGAGCAAGGCCGCCTTCGGACAGGTCGTGCGCCGCCGATACCAGCCCATCGCGCGACGCCGAACTCAGCACCTCGGCCAGCAGCTTCTCGCGCGCCAGGTCCACCATCGGCGGCAACCCACCCAGATGGTCGGCGGTCACTTGCGCCCAGACCGACCCGTCGAACTCGTCGCGGGTCTCGCCCAACAGCATCAGGGTCTCCCCCGGTTCAATACCAAGCCCGGTCGGGATGCGCCGGCTCACGTCATCCAGCACGCCGAGCACCCCGACCACCGGTGTGGGCAAGATCGCCGCCGACCCGGTCTGGTTGTAAAAGCTGACGTTGCCACCGGTCACCGGAATCCCTAGGGCCGCACAGCCATCGGCCAGCCCCCGCACGGCCTGTGCGAACTGCCACATCACCCCGGGATCTTCGGGTGAACCGAAGTTAAGGCAGTTAGTCACCGCGACCGGGGTGGCACCGG
>NZ_JBYCLA010000337.1:0-3826 GCF_057473665.1 Mycobacterium sp. TH-M25 | reverse complement strand
CATGTATCGACGAATCGTGTTGAGCGACAACGCCGGCGTGGTTCCCGACGACGCCTATGACCAGCTGCGCGGCGCCATCGCGGCGGTGTTTCGGTCGTGGAACTCGCCGCGCGCCAAGGCCTATCGGCGGTACCACCGCCGGGATGACGCCGGCGGTACCGCCGCGGTAGTGCAAGCGATGGTGTTCGGGAACCTGGGTGCCTCGTCGGGCACCGGTGTGGTGTTTTCGCGCAACCCCATGACCGGCGCCGACGAGCCGGTCGGGGAGTGGCTTGCCGGCGGACAGGGCGACGCGGTGGTGTCGGGATCAGTCGACTGCGAGCCGCTATCGATGTTGCGCGACCAACAACCCGCGGTCTATCAGCAGCTGCTGGCAGCGGCCCGTCGTCTCGAGCACCGCGAACGCGATGTGCAAGACGTCGAATTCACCGTCGAGCAGGGTCGGCTGTGGCTCCTGCAAACGCGCAGCGCCAAGCTCTCTGCATCGGCGGAAGTCACACTGGCGCTGCGGTTTCGCGCCGAGGGGCGCATCGATGACGTCGACGTGCTGCGCCGGGTGACGCCGGCTCACATCGAGACACTGTTGCTGCCGTTCCCCGAACCTGAGGCCAGAGTTGCCGCGCCCCTGCTGGCCCGGGGTTTGCCGGCCTGTCCCGGATTCGGGACCGGCCGGGCCTACGCCGACGTCGACGCCGCCGTCGACGCCGCCGACCGGGGCGAGGACGTCATCCTGGTGCGAGCCTCGACCAGTCCCGAGGATGTCAGCGGCATGGTGGCGGCCCGCGGCGTCGTGACGGAAGTGGGTGGCGTCACGTCCCATGCGGCGGTCGTCAGCCGGGAGCTCGGTCGCCCTGCCGTGGTTGGCTGCGGCGCGGGTGTCGTTGCCGCACTTGACCGCAAGCTGGTCACCGTCGACGGAACGGCCGGCGAGGTCAGGGCGGGCGCGCTGCCGTTCACCGCGTGGTCGGAGCGCGACTCGGCTGAGTTGGCCGAGCTCGCCGATATCGCACGAAGCGTCAGCCCACTGCGGGCCCACCACAACGGCCCATACGTTCGACTCGAGGACACCGCACCTTCGGCAGTGCAGTCGGCTATCGACGCCGGACACACCGATGTGGTGTCGAACCATCCGCTGATTGCCATGTTGACCGCACTTCACGCCGGGAACTGGCCATGATGGAGCTCAAGGTCCTGCAAGCGGTGCGGCTCAAGGGACGTGTGACTCTCGACGAGGTGGCTGCCGGCGTCGACGAAGACCGAGCAGCTGTCGGCGAGGCTGTCACCCACCTGAGCCACGCGGATCTGCTGCTGGCTGATTCGACGCTGCGGTTGACCCCGGCCGGACGTGCTCGGCTGGAAGCGCTGCTCGCGGCGGAACGTCAGTCGATTGATCGGGATGCGATTGCGGCTGCCTATCGGCAATTCCGTCAGGTGAACCGGGTTTTCAAAGCCGTGGTCACCGATTGGCAACTCCGTGACGGCCAGCCCAATGGGCACGACGATCCCGGGTACGACGCCGCGGTGCTGGCCCGATTGGTTGACGTCCATCAGCGCGTCGTTCCGGTCATTTCGACAGCAGCACAACAGATCCCACGGCTGGCGGGATATGGGCGCAAACTGGCTGCCGCGTACGCCAAGGTGCAGCAGGGTGACACCGCCTGGCTGACCCGTCCGCTCGTCGACTCATACCACACGGTGTGGTTCGAACTACACGAAGAATTCATCGGCGCAGCCGGGTTGACGCGCGAGGCAGAGGCCGAGGCCGGGCACGGGGGCTAGGAGTGGGCTAGGAGGACGTTCGGCGCGGCGATGCCTACTTATCGGCCTGAGTGGGTACTCAGTCTCTGGAGGCTGCCCGCAGCGCCAAGGCGGCCCGCTGATCAGGAGGTACTTCATGACTGAGCGCTACACCACCACCGATGGCGGTGCGCCGGCTCCGAGCGACGAACTGTCGCTGACCATCGGCCCAGACGGCCCGCTTCTGCTCCAGGATCACTACCTGATCGAGCAGATGGCGCAGTTCAACCGCGAGCGCATCCCAGAGCGCCAGCCGCACGCCAAGGGCGGCGGCGCGTTCGGACACTTCGAGGTGACCGGCGACGTCAGCAAGTACACCAGGGCGGCGGTGTTCCAGCCGGGCACCAAGACCGAGACCTTGATCCGGTTTTCCACCGTCGCCGGCGAGCGAGGAAGCCCAGACACCTGGCGCGACCCGCGCGGATTTTCGCTGAAGTTCTATACATCCGAAGGCAACTTCGACATGGTCGGTAACAACACGCCGGTCTTCTTCATGCGGGACCCGATGAAGTTTCAGCATTTCATTCGTTCGCAAAAGCGTATGCAGGCGACGAACATGCGCGACCACAACATGCAGTGGGACTTCTGGACCTTGTCGCCGGAGTCGGCGCACCAGGTGACCTGGTTGATGGGCGATCGCGGTATCCCCAAGAGCTGGCGGCAGATGAACGGCTACAGCAGCCACACCTACAGCTGGATCAACGCCGCCGACGAGATCTTCTGGGTGAAGTACCACTTCATCAGCGACCAGGGCATCGACTACCTGACGCAAGAAGAAGGCGACCAGCTGGCCGGCGAGGACGGCGATTACCACCAGCGCGACCTCTACAACGCGATCGAGGGCGGCGACTTCCCGAGCTGGATATTGAAAATGCAGATCATGCCGTTCGAGGAGGCCAAAACCTATCGGTTCAACCCCTTCGATCTGACCAAGGTGTGGCCGCACAGCGACTATCCGCTGGTCGATGTCGGCAAGCTGACGTTGGATCGCAACGTCACCGACCATCACACCGAGATCGAGCAGGCCGCGTTCGAGCCGAACAACATGGTGCCCGGCACCGGCCTGAGCCCGGACAAGATGCTGTTGGCCCGTGGCTTCTCCTATGCCGACGCGCACCGCGCCCGACTGGGAACCAACTACAAGCAGATCCCGGTCAACTCGCCGCACGTGGACGTCGACAGCTACTCCAAAGACGGGGCGATGCGGATGCGCAACGTCTCCGACCCGGTGTATGCGCCGAACTCCTACGGCGGCCCGCATGCCGATCCGGAGCGTGCCGCCGAGATCCGCTGGCAGGCCGACGGCGACATGATCCGCTCCGCCTACACCTTGCATGCCGAGGACGACGACTGGGGCCAGGCCGGGATGCTGGTGCGCCAAGTTCTCGACGACGCCGCGCGAGACCGGTTAGTGCACAACATTGTTGGGCACCTGTCGAAGGGCGTCGTAGAGCCGGTCTTGTCCCGCGCGTTCGAGTACTGGCGCAACGTCGATTCCGATATCGGGAAAAAAGTTGAGGAGGAATTCCGGTCGCGCTAGCTCCGTCGTGACGGGGATGGCCGAGAAGCAGTTGGAAGCCGTCCACATTCCCGGAGCCGACCGCCAAGTGCAATGTCGGCGCAACACTCTCGGTGCGCAGTCCACGAACCCAAGGGTTGCAGGACCGCCGCGTAAGACGCGATCACGGCAGAAACTGAGACAGGACGTGACAGGGATGGGCTGAAGAAGTCCATGACCACAAGTATTCCGCTGCACGACAATGGATTACAGCTGCGTGGGGTCACGTCCCCCTGGTCGGGCAGCGCTGTCTAGGGAACCGCCGGTACCACCACAATCCGGCGGTTGGCGCTGTGCCAGAACGCGTCGAGGGCGGCGATAGCGGTGTCGTGGGTGATCAGCCAGTGCCCGCCCTGGTCGGTCAGCACGATCGGCTCGGGTGCTGTGTGCAGGTAAATCGGTATCGGTCCCGTTGCGGCCAGGGTGGCTCCAGCCAGGTTGTCGGGTGCGGGCTGAATATCGGTCACGACG
>NZ_JBYCLA010000336.1:0-5041 GCF_057473665.1 Mycobacterium sp. TH-M25 | reverse complement strand
GCCGTCAAACCTGCGGGGTTCGTCAGCCCGCCGGGGCGGGCGGTCGTTGGCGATGAGCACCGCGATCCAGGGCAGCGGGATAGAGAAGGCGATGATCGCCAGCGAGATAAGACCGTTGTGCCACAAGCCATATGCCACGGCGGCCAGTAGCAGGGCCTGAATCCGAAACGACATGATGGCCAGGTACTTGCGCACCCGTTGCCGGTGCTGAACCTCGTACGCGGGTGCGGCGGCGGTGATGAGGATCGGTCGACCATCGTCGTCAAAACCCAGCTCTTGGCTGCGCTTCATTGCACCACTCTTCCACAAGTTGGCTGACGGTGGTGGACCCGGTTCCGGCACAATGTGTCCCATGGACACTCAGACCATCGAGCGCACCGACACCGACGAACGCGTCGACGACGGGACCGACAGCGACATCCCCAAGTTCTTCCATTACGTCAAGAAGGACAAGATCGCCGAAAGTGCCGTGATGGGCACCCATGTTGTGGCGCTGTGCGGTGAGGTTTTTCCGGTGACCAAGTCCGCCAAGCCGGGCTCACCGGTGTGCCCGGACTGCAAGCGGATCTACGAGACGCTCAAGCGGAGCTGATCCGGCCGGAGTTGGCGGGCGACGGTGCATCGGCGTCGTTGTCGGCGTCGGTCGTCGGGTTGACATCCGCGACGGCTTCCTTGGCGCGTTTGACCAGCCACCGTCGCATCCGGTGGGCATGCGTGCGCGGGGCCGCCCACTCCTCTTGGATGGCGGCGTTGAATTCGGCGCCCAACATGATCGAGAAGCCCGCGAAGAATGCGAACAACAGGAAGGCGATCGGGGTGGCCAGCGCTCCGTAGGTGTAGCCGGTGCCGGTGATGTAGCGCAAGTAGATGCGCAGGCCCAGCGTGGCGATCACGAACACCACGCTGGCCAGCGTCGCGCCGAAGATCAGCCGATGAGACGGAAGCGGGTCGGGCAGGGCAACCCGATACAAGACGACCACGGTCGCGATCAGGCCGACCAGCAGCGCCGGGTAGTAGCCGTAGGCCAGCACGTCCTGCAAGCCGTCGGGAATGAGTTCAGCCAGCTTGCGAGGCCCGCGCACCATCAACGGCGCCGCGACGATCACGAAGAGCAGCATCACCACATACAGCGCGAGCGCGTAGAGACGCTGGCGCACCGGATGGCGCAGCGGCGTCTGGTCGTGGGCTTCGACCACCGAGTCGACGAAGGCGGAGATCGCCGACGAACCCGCCCACAGTGAGATCACAAAGCCCAGCGACACCACCTCACCGCGGGCGCCTCGATCGATGTCGGAGATGGTCGGCTCGATGATTTCGTGCACGACGCTCGGCGAGAAGATTTTGCCCGACATCGACACCAGGTAATGCTCGATGACCGACATCGTGTCTGGGCCGAACAACGGCGCCACATAGGCCAGACTGCCCAGCATGCCCAGCAGCAACGGCGGCATGGATAACGCCGACCAGAATGCCGCTTGCGCGGCCTCCGAAAAAATCGAGTCGTCCCAACTTTTCGACAACGCCCGCCGAGTAATGCGCCACAGGTGATGCCGCGAGGGTTTCACTGGGTGGTCGGTCATGACCCGTTCAGGATTCCTGACGAATGCGATCCTCGCCAGGTCCGCTGGCGGCGAGTCGCGTTTAAGCTCCGACGGTGTCGCCGCTGATCTCCAGCACGGCAGACAATTCGATCAGCTTTGCCTCGTGCTCGTTGGCATGGTGTTGGCAGAACAAGAGTTCCGCGCCGGAGGGCAGCTTGGCGCGAACCCGTGCAGCAGCGCTGCACCGATCGCACCGATCAGCCCTGGTCAATTCGGGACTGGTCAACGTTGCGTTCATCGCTACTCCGTTCTGCCTTCTCCACTGTCTCAGATGACTGCGATTTTGGCCGTCTTCACCGGTGGTTTACCGGTTGTGTCGTTTCTCACCCCGTGCCGTTTGACCGGTGCGAGAAGATGGCGTCATGTCTGGGTCGCCGCCGCTGCTGTTGCATCTGTGTTCCACCGGCGACTGGTCAACTGCTCACGCCGAGGGCGAGCTTCGGCCCGAATCTTTGACCAGCGTTGGCTTCGTCCACCTCTCGACGCCGGAGCAAGTGCACCTGCCGGCCAACCGCCTCTACCGCGGTCGCGACGACCTTGTACTGCTGCACGTCGACCCGACTCGCCTGGATTCGCCCCTTCGTTGGGAACTAGGGGTAACAACGGATCCGGCGTCGATGCTGTTCCCGCATCTTTACGGCCCGTTGCCCGTTGCCGCCGTGATTAACGTCACCCGCTACCGTCCGGGCGCCGACGGCGGGTTCCCGGCGGTGGGCGGGTAGGCGTCGGCTTCGATCTCCACCAGCAGCCAGGGTTCGACCAATGCGGTCACCTCGACCATGGCGGCCGCGGGGAGGATGTCGCCGAACACCTCGGCGTGCACGGCCGCGACCTCGCGCCAGCGTGAAATGTCGGTCACATAGATGCGGGTGCGGACCACGTCGCTCAGCGCTGCGCCCGCCTCGATAAGTGCTGCCTCGATGCGGCGCAACACTTCTCGTGTCTGGATGCCGATATCGTCACCGGGCGCGGTGGTGCCGGAGACGGCGACGTACGAGCCGATGCGCACCGCGCGCGAATAGCCGGCGGCTGCCTCGAACTCGGTTCCGGAGCAGACCAGGACGCGACGGGTGGACATGCGGTCAACCTAGGACGCCCGCCCGGTGCGCGCACCCGAATTTCGCTCAGCGCGAAAGGCTCCAGTCCCTGTTTCCTTGAACGTGGTGGCCGACAGGACGACGCCGCGGCCCGGTCTCAGGAGCCCGGTGGTTGATCTCGCAGGCAATGCTGCCCGGCGCCGAGCACAGCAGGCCCGGGACGGGTGAGGGGGCAGATCGGGCGCTGTGTGCCCGAATCCCGGGACGGGACGCCCGCCAGGAACCTCGGACTACGGAGTTATGCCGAACGCCAGGTCGGCGGCGCTCACGAAGTCTTGGTACGCGACGGTCAAATCGTTGGCCAGCGTCAACGACGCGCCGTTGAGCCCTAGCTCCGCCGGGTCCAAGTTGAGCTGCGCCGGGTCATAAGTGCCGGGGGTGCTCGCGTTGACGGCGTCCTCGTAGGAGATAAGCGGCTGGTTGAACGCGGTCATCAGCGCCTGCAAACCGTGGTCGTAGTCAACGCCCAGCGCATCGTTGAATTGGAAGAGGTCTGCCGTCGAGGTCGGCGACAGGCCGATGTAGCCGTTGGTGTAGCCGATGCCCGCCGCTTGGTTGGCATCGATGATCACCGACGAGTTCAGCAGATCCTGCGCGGCGACCGTGGTGTCCGTCGGGACAAATGTGCCGGAAGCGGTGGTTCCGGAGGTGATGACATTGTAGAAATCGGCACCGCTGGTTCCGGTGACCTCGCCCAGCGGTGTGTCCGGATTGGACCATGGACTCACGCCTTCCAGGCTGAGCGCCGTGTCGTTGAGAGTCGCGCCTGACGTGAGCCCGATCTCGTCGTGGTGGGTGTTGTGGGCTGCGGGAATGGCCAGGCCGAGCGCGCCCGCCGCCGCCACTGCGGCACCGGCGAGAATCAACTGTGGTTTCATGTTTCTCCCCTTTTCGCTCGGGCCGCCCTGACACGGCCTCAGGTAAAAGCGGATGGTACGCCCGAGTGGGCACGAATGCACAGTTTTCTCTCAGCTTTTTCCTCTTGTTCATACAGCCTGCTGGGCGTATGACCGATCGGATCACGGTCTAGCCGGACTACGCCTGGCCGCAGGTGTCGCTAGTCCAGGTAGTCGCGCACTAGGGACGGCTAAGCGTTGTGGTCTACCTGCATAAACGGGGTAATCGCGGCAGCGCTGTGCGGTGAAATATCTTGGACTGAAACCACACAAGAGAGGAACACAATGACAACCGGGTTGCTTACCCCCGCCCAAGCCGCGCAACGTCTCGGCGTCCACACCGACGACATTCGCCGCTGGATCAAGACCGAGCAGTGCCCGGTCGTCAAAGATGGCCGCAAGGTCCGCATCCCAGCCTTGTGGGTGGACGACCCAAAGGGATGGCTCAACCTGTGGTGAAGATCGCCGCAACCGTCATCGCCGCGCTGGCCGTTCTCGCCGCGCCGGTAGCCCACGCAAGCCCGCCATGCGCCGCATACAACACCTGCCAGTACATGCCTAACCCGTCCTACGACGGGCCGCTAATGCCCGTGTGGGACACGCCCGGCACCTACGGTGGTTGGACGACGCTGCCGACGCTGTGTGATCCGGTCAGCTACGAGTGCAGGCAGGTCGCGCCCGGTAGCTAAGCGCCGCTAAAGTACATGGTGTGTAATGTGAAAACCGTTGTGCGGCAACGTACATGATGCATGTAGCTTGCTTGACGTGGCCCGTCGCGGGCGGTAGCTTCGCCACCATGACAACAACACACATCACGGCCCCGAAGGGCGCGGCACGGATAGACGAATGGGACGAGAACGGCGGGCGGTTCGTTCACTGGCCCGACGCCAAAGGGCTGCCCTGCTCCCTGTTCATGTCCGCCCGCCAACAGGCAGACGGCACGCTCGCCCAGCGGAGCGCGTATCTCGGCGAGATTGTCGAGCTGACCGACGAGACCCGTCGACGGCTCATCAGCGCGCTGTCGGCGCTAGAACTCGACTAGCAGATACCGCTCTCGCGGGTGGTCTAGCAGGTGTCGGGCAGGACAGGGGACCCACACCCCGCCCTGCCCGTAGGCCGTAAAGCCTCATGCCGCGCCCCGATAAACGCCGGTAGAAAGGTTGACCCGGCAAACGCGGCACACCCGACCTGAAAGAGGCTATGAACTGGCCATATCCCCCACACCCCAACCCGCAACCATGTAAAGGGGTTTCACCAACTTTCGTGGGTGACCAACGGGCTAGGGACTGCCCGGCCTTGTTACCGGGCATGACTGTGTGGGCTACTGGGCTCGCACCCGGTAGCCGTTAAGGACCGTAAGCTCCGCTGTCGACCATTGGACCGCATGGTCGGCGCTGTACTGGACAACGAACGGCCCCATACGTTGAGACTCGATGATCTGCGACGT
>NZ_JBYCLA010000335.1:0-5847 GCF_057473665.1 Mycobacterium sp. TH-M25 | reverse complement strand
GCCGCGAGGTGGCCCGCCGCGGCGCGGACGGCGCCTACCTCAACGGCTGGGATCCGCTGCTGCAGGACGGCCTGCCCCAGCCGACACTGAGCTGGCTGGATGAGATGGCGCCCGACGACCCGCTGGTGATCATCCACAACTCCGGTCACAAGGCCTACTTCAATTCGCGCGCCGCTCAGCGGGCCGGGCTCACCCGCGACACCGCCGACCCCAAGGGCGCCAAGTACGGCCGCGACACCAACGGCGACCTCGACGGCAGCGCCGAGGAAATCGGAGCGGTGTTTCCGCTGCTGGGCGGGGCTATCACGCCGAGCGATTACCCGGCGATGCTGCTGGCCGAGTGCGCCCGACTCAACCAGGCCGGGTTGACGACCTGCTCGGAAATGGCGTTCGATCCGGCATTACGGCCGCTCGTCGAGCAGCTGCGCGGGCAGCTGTCGGTGCGCCTACGGACCTACGAGATGTCCAACGAGCAGATGGCGAGTGACGCCACGCCCGGCGAGGGCGACGACATGCTGCGTCAGGTCGGCATCAAGATCTGGGTGGACGGCTCACCGTGGATCGGCAACATCGCGCTGTCGTTCCCCTACCTCGACACCGAAGCTACCCGGACGATCGGCGTGCCGCCGGGTTCGTGCGGCTGCGCGAACTACACGAAAGAACAGCTCACGGAGATCGTCGACGCCTACTACCCGCTGGGCTGGCCGATGGCCTGTCACGTGCAGGGCGACGCCGGCGTCGACACCATTCTCGACGTGTATGAGCAAGCGCTGCAACGTAACCCGCGCGACGACCACCGACTGCGCCTGGAACACGTCGGTGCCATCCGGCCCGGGCAACTCCAGCGCGCCCACGACCTCGGCGTCACCTGCAGCATCTTCGTCGACCAGATCCACTATTGGGGTGACGTCATCGTCGACGGCCTGTTTGGCGAGGAGCGCGGATCTCGTTGGATGCCGGCAGGTTCCGCGGTGGCCACCGGCATGCGCATCTCGCTGCACAACGACCCGCCGGTGACACCGGAGGAGCCGCTGCGCAATATCGGCGTTGCGGTCACGCGGACAGCACCCAGCGGGCGGGTGCTCGGCCCGGAGGAGCGGCTGACCGTCGAGCAGGCGATCCGGGCGCAGACCATCGACGCGGCCTGGCAGCTGTTCGCCGACGACATCACCGGATCGTTGGAGGTCGGCAAATACGCCGATCTCGTTGTGCTGTCCGCTGATCCGCGTGCGGTGGCGCCGGCGGACATCGCCGACCTGCAGGTGCGCGCGACGTTTCTGGCCGGTCGCCAGGTCTACACGTCGTGAAACCAACGCTGCCTGACGTTCTCGACCGCCTGCACGTGGTCTCGCTGCCGATGCGAGTGCGCTTCCGCGGCATCACCACCCGCGAGGTGGCGCTGATCGACGGCCCGGCCGGGTGGGGCGAATTCGGTGCGTTCCTCGAATATGACGACGCCGAGGCCGCGCACTGGCTGGCCGCCGCGCTCGACTCGGCCTACCGGACACCGCCGCCGCCGCTGCGCAACCGAGTCGATGTCAACGCCACCGTCCCGGCCGTCCCCGTCGCGCAGGTGCCCGAAATATTGGGCCGCTTCCCGGGCGCACGCACGGCAAAGGTGAAGGTCGCCGAACCCGGCCAGACCCTCGACGACGATGTCGCCCGGGTCGACGCGGTTCGCGCGCTGGTGCCCATCGTGCGGGTCGACGCCAACGGCGCCTGGACCGTCGCGCAGGCCATTGAAGCAGCCGCCGCGCTTGGCCCGCTGGAATACTTCGAGCAGCCGTGTGCCACGGTCGACGAGCTCGCCCAGGTGCGCAGCCAGGTCGACGTCCCGATCGCCGCCGACGAGAGCATCCGCAAGGCCGGTGACCCGCTGGCAGTCGTCCGCGCCGGCGCTGCCGACATCGCTGTTGTGAAAGTCGCTCCGCTGGGCGGCATTTCGGCGCTGTTGGCGATCGCCGCGCAGATCGACGTGCCCGTCGTCGTCTCCAGTGCGCTGGACTCGGCGGTGGGCATCGGGGTCGGGCTGTCCGCGGCGGCGGCCCTGCCGAATCTGGGCCATGCGTGCGGGCTGGGCACCGGTCGGCTGTTCGTCGAAGACGTCGCAGAACCTGTCGCGGCTGTCGACGGCTACCTGCCGGTCGGCCCGGTAACGCCGGATCGGGCGCGACTGGCGGCGCTGGCCGCGTCGCCGCAGCGCCGGCAGTGGTGGGTCGAGCGGGTGCGTGTCTGCTATCCACGGCTGGCCTGGGTGCACTAACGTGCGGGGGGTGAGCACGCCCAAGGATTGGCGGAACTTCGACATTGCCGTGCTGCGCATCGTGTTTGGCATCATCTGGGGAGTCGACGCGTGGCTGAAATGGCAACCCGGTTTCCGCGCGACCTTCCTGCCGAACATGATCAGTACCGCCGACGGTGAGCCGCACTGGATCAGAGGGTGGTTCGATTTCGTCGTCGCGATCGAGCGTTCCGCGCCCGTATTGTTCGTCTACATCGGGGCCATCACTGAGACATTGCTGGCGATCACGGTGATCCTGGGGGTTGCCCGTCGCGTCGTCTACCTCGGCGGCGCGCTGTATGCCCTGATGATCTGGTGCACCGCAGACGGTTTCGGCGCGCCGTACGGGCCGGGTGCCACCGACATCGGACCGAGCATCATCTACGCCCTGGTATTTCTCGCACTGCTGGTCATGCTCGAACGCGGCCACAGCGGTCGGCTGTCGCTGGATGCCGTGCTCGTCCGCCGCTTCCCGCAGTGGGCCAGGCTCTCCGGGCCAGTGCTGTCCTGATTTGTGGGCTACATGGCGTAGACGACATGGGGTCTGACCGCCAACACTGACAGTCATGACACGCAAAGTCCTGATCGTCGGGTTCCCGGGCGTGCAAGCGCTGGATCTGGTCGGCCCGTTCGAAGTGTTCGCGAGCGCATCGCAGGTGCTGGCCGCGCAGGGCAACGACGGCTACGCGGTGGAGGTTGTCTCACTCGACGGGTTGTCGTTGGCCACCGACACCGGGCTGAGTTTCGGCGCCGCACCGCTGCCCGACCCGGCCACGGCCGTCGACACGCTGCTGCTGCCGGGCGGCGGTGGCGCGCGCGGCGACCGGCGCGACCCGCGGTTGGTCGACTGGATCGTCGCGGCGGCGCCGCAGGCCCGTCGTGTCGTGAGCGTGTGCACCGGCGCATTCCTGGCCGCGCAGGCGGGTTTGCTCGACGGGTGCCGGGTCACCACGCACTGGGCCTTCGCCGATCAGCTGGCCCGCGAATTCCCTTCTGTCACCGTCGATCCGGACCCGATCTTCATCCGCAGCTCTCCGACGGTGTGGACGGCCGCCGGCGTCAGTGCCGGCATCGACCTGACGCTGGCGCTGGTCGAAGAGGACCACGGCACGGAGGTGGCGCAGACGGTCGCGCGCTGGCTGGTGTTGTATTTACGACGGCCCGGCGGGCAAACCCAGTTTGCCGCGCCGGTGTGGGTGGCCCGCGCCAAGCGTGAACCCATTCGTGCCGTGCAGGACGCCGTCGATGCCGAACCCGGTGGCGCGCACAGCATCACCGACCTGGCGCGTCTGGCCGCGATGAGCCCGCGGCACTTCACCCGGGTGTTCACCGCAGAAGTCGGCGAAGCGCCCGGGGCCTACGTCGAGCGGGTCCGCACCGAGGCGGCCCGTCGTCAACTCGAGCAGACCGACGACACCGTGGTGACCATTGCGTCGCGCTGTGGCTTCGGTACCGCGGAAACCATGCGCCGCAATTTCATTCGTCGCATCGGCGTCTCACCCGACCAATACCGAAAGGCATTCGCATGACCCAGATCGCGATCGTCGTCTACCCCGGATTCACCGCGCTGGACTTTATCGGGCCCTATGAGGTGCTGCACCGACTGCCGGACACCGAGGTCCGTTTCCTGTGGCACCAGCCCGGCCCGATCACCGCCGGCTCCGCCAGCCTCGTCATCGGGGCCACCCACCGTTTCAGCGAAACCCCCTCGCCGGACGTGATCTTGGTTCCGGGTGGGCCGACCAGCGTCGAACACGCCCGTGACGCGAAACTGCTGGACTGGGTGCGCGCCGCGCACCGGACCGCGACCTGGACCACGTCGGTATGCACGGGTTCGGTCATCCTGGCCGCCGCCGGCCTGCTTGACGGCAAGCGCGCGACCTCGCACTGGAGCGCGCTCTCCTTGCTGAAAACGTTGGGCGTCAATGCCGTTGGTGATGAGCGGGTGGTGCACGAGGGCAACGTCGTCAGCAGCGCCGGGGTGTCGGCCGGTATCGACCTGGCGTTGTGGCTGGCCGGCCAGATCGGAGGCGAGGAGCGCGCGAAGGCCATCCAACTGGGCATCGAATACGATCCGCAGCCACCGTTCGATTCCGGCCACATGTCCAAGGCGTCCGCGAAAACCAAGGCGACCGCGACCGCCTTGCTGGCCCGCGACGTCGCCATACCGGCAACGCTCAGCGCCGGCGCGCAGCTGCTGTGGGATCGCGCGCTGGGCGCGGTGCGGGGCAGGGCCGTTCGCAGCTAGGCGCCGCAGCGGCCCCGGCGGGAAGGGGTACCCAATGTGCCCGCCTCCGAGCGAATTGAGTTCGTCGGGCACGAGAATTCGCTCGAAGGCGGGCATAGCGGACACCGACAACTCCCTCGGGTTCTGTCGTCAAGGTTCACAGGACGGGCGCCAACACCATCCCGTAGGCGTGCTCGACCACGTTGGTCACCGCCTCGTCAGCGGCAAGCGCGAGGTCGCGCCTCCGCTCAGCACTGATGTCCACGGTAAGTTCCACCGGTGCGTACAGCACTGCGCGGGGGCCGACTACGGCGTCCCCGTCTGCGCAGCCGCTATGGGTGCACGTCTCGGCGTTGCTGATCGCTGAGCGCTTGGTCACTCGGCGGTAGTTACTCCACCTCGACTGCCGCTAACAAGACCCAGCATCAACCAACCCTCGGCGGGCCCACGGTGTCACGGCCGCAGCACGGGGTACTACCGTCACGTGAGCGATACCACCATCTTGATCATCGACATGATGAACAGCTATCGGCATGCTGACGCCGAATTATTGATGCCTAATGTCGAAAAGATAATCAGTCCGGCGGCGGAGTTGGTGCGACGTGCAGGGCAGCGTGACAGCGTCGACCTGGTGTACGTGAACGACAACTATGGCGACTTCTCCGCCGGTTTCTCCGACATCGTCGCCACTGCGCGCCAGGGTGTGCGACCCGACCTAGTCGATCCGATCGTGCCCGCCGATGACAGTCTGGTCCTGACCAAGGTCCGCCACAGTGCCTTTTACGCGACCTCGTTGGCCTACTTGCTACATCGTCTGGAGACCAAGCGTTTGGTTCTTGTCGGACAGGTCACCGAGCAGTGCATCCGGTATACCGCTCTCGACGCCTATGTGCGCCACATTCCGATCGTCGTCCCGACAGATGCGGTCGCCGGGATCGACGCAGAACTCTCAGCGGTTGCGCTGAAAATGATGGAAGCGAATATGGCGGCCGAGCTGACATCATCGGTCGAGTGCCTCGACCGATAGGCTCTGGGCGCGCGGCGGGTGTGGCTGGGCCGCAGGTCGCCAGCCTCGTCGTAACGTCTAGTCGGGTAGCGCCTGCCGCCAGACACCTCCGGCACCAGGTTGTTTGGGGCGACTGCCGCAATGTTGAAATCTTGCCGACGCGATGGTTTGGCGAGAGCAGCGGCGGGAACCCACGCCTTGGCACGTGAAATGCGTGACCGGCCAGAGACTACCGAGAGGGGCAGGCGCATGGGTGAGCACAACAGCGGTCCAGAAGAAGCCGCGAAGGGCGTTGTCGAGGGCGTCAAGGGTAAGGCCAAGGAAGTTGTGGGC
>NZ_JBYCLA010000334.1:0-12352 GCF_057473665.1 Mycobacterium sp. TH-M25 | reverse complement strand
GCAGAGCGCGGTGTTCGACGGCCGGACCGGTCAGCTGGTGACCGTCGCCCCGGGGCCCACCGCCGCCGCGCCGTCGATACTGTCTTTGCTGGGCATTCAGCAAAGCTCGCCGCGGGTGATCTCGCTACCCGGCCCGGCGACCGGACTGACCGGCGACAACGCCGGTACCGGCTATCTGTCCACCCGCGGCGGATATTTCCTGGTAGACCTGGCCGCCGGAGATGCCACGCGGGTCAGCCTCGGCGGCGCCGAGCACGTGGACTTCACCGCCATCACCCGGCGCGCCGACGGCACCGTGGTGCTGGGCACCGCTGACGGCGCGCTGTACTCCCATGTGCCTGGAGCGGCCGAGACCAATCGGATGCAGGTGCATGCACACGTTGATTCACTCGCCGTTCAGGGCAATACTGTCGCCGTCCTGGATCGGGGTCAGACGTCGATCGTCACGGTAGGAGCCGACGGGCGCATCGGGCAGTCGCTGCGTGCCGGTCAGGGCGCCACCACGATGGTGGCCGATCCGGCGGGCCGGCTGCTGGTCACCGACACCCGGGGCGGCGAGCTGCTGGTGTTCGGGGTCGACCCGCTGATCCTGCGTCAGGCGTACCCGATCGCGGACTCACCCTACGGCGTCGTCGGATCGCGCGGGTTGGCCTGGGTGTCGCAGACCGCGGCGAATACTGTCGTTGGTTACGATCTGACAACCGGAATCCCACTGGAAAAGGTACGGTACCCCTCCGTGCGGCAACCCAACGCGCTGGCCTTCGACGATGCCGCGGGCACGCTATTTGTGGTCTCGGGCGCCGGTGATGGCGTCCAGGTGATCGAGCATGCGGCGACGGGCGCGCATTGACGGCGGCGCGGCAGGCCAGGATGCCGGTGGAGTGGACTACCGACCTGTCCGACGAATACGAGTGGGCCCCGTTGCGCCTGCCCCCGGAGATCACCCGGGTAAGCGCGTCGACCCGGCTGTCCATCGAAGCGGAATACCGCGGCTGGGAACTGACCCGGGTTCGGCTCTATACCGACGGGAGTAGACGAGTTTTGTTGCGCCGCAAGAAGTCCCGTACGGAGACCGTGACCGGCCAACCGGACCCGTGACAGTGCCCCCCGAGACTGCGCCGGCCTACGCAGCGCTGCGCCGCTTACTGTTCCTCGTTCCCGCAGAACGCGTCCACCGCATCGTGTTCGCCGGACTGCGCGGCGCCACCGCCGCCACCCCGGTCCGGCGTCAACTGAGCCGCCGGCTGGCGCCGACCGACCCGCTGCTGGCCAGCACGCTGTTCGGCGTCCGCTTTCCCGGCCCGCTGGGCCTTGCCGCCGGCTTCGACAAAGACGGTGCAGGGCTCAACGCCTGGGGCGCACTGGGTTTCGGCTACGCCGAAGTCGGCACCGTCACCGCCCGCGCGCAGCCGGGCAACCCGCAGCCCAGGCTGTTTCGGCTGCCCGACGACCGCGCGTTGCTCAACAGGATGGGCTTCAACAACCACGGCGCTGCCGCACTGGCCACCAGGTTGACCAGCCACCGGTCCGACGTGCCGATCGGTGTCAACATCGGCAAAACCAAGACCACCGCAGCCCAGGATGCCGCGCAAGACTACCGCGCCAGCGCGCGACTGGTCGGACCGCACGCCGCGTATCTGGTGGTCAATGTGAGCTCACCGAACACCCCGGGACTGCGCGACTTGCAGACCGTCGAATCGCTGCGCGCGATCTTGTCTGCCGTGCTAGCCGAGACATCGACACCGGTGCTGGTGAAGATCGCCCCCGACCTGGCCGACACCGACATCGACGACATCGCGGACCTGGCAATCGAACTCGGCCTGGCCGGGATTGTCGCGACCAACACCACGGTGTCGCGCGAGGGCCTGCATACGCCGGGCGTCGAGCAACTCGGCAGCGGCGGCATCTCCGGGCCGCCGCTGCGCGCCCGCGCCGGCGAGGTGCTCCGGCGGCTCTACGGCCGGGTCGGTGACCGGCAGACGCTGATCAGCGTCGGCGGCATCGAAACCGTCGACGACGCCTGGGACCGGATCACCGCGGGAGCGTCACTGCTGCAAGGCTATACCGGCTTCATCTACGGCGGAGGCCTGTGGGCCAAGCACATTCACGACGGCCTGGCTTTCCGGCTGCGGGAAGGCGGATTTGGATCGCTGAGCGACGCCGTGGGGTCCGCAGCCCGCTAATCCGGTTACTTCTGCTCGTAAGTCGCGTGGATCACCGCGCGCGCAAGCGCATGCTGAAAGAGGTTGAAACCAAGATACGCTGGACTGGCATCCTCGGGCAGGTCGAGCTTGTCGACGCCGACCGCATGCACCGCGACGTAGTACCGGTGCGGGCCGTGACCCGCCGGCGGCGCGGCTCCGATGTAGCGACGCTGGCCGGCGTCGTTGACGAGCGTCAAAGCGCCCCCGGGCAGGTCGCTGCCCGCGCCGGCGCCGGCGGGCAGTTCGTGGACCGATGCGGGCAGGTTGGCCACCGCCCAGTGCCAGAAGCCCGACGCCGTCGGTGCATCCGGATCAAAGACGGTCACCGCGAAACTTTTTGTGCCGGAGGGAAATCCGGACCAGGACAGCTGCGGGCTGACATCCTCGCCGCCAGCGCCCATGATGCCGCTGACTTGCGGCTTCGCCAGCGCCTGCCCGTCGGCGAACGACGCCGACTCCAGCGCAAAGGTCGGCAACTTCGGCAGTGTGGCGTACGGATCGGGTGATGCGGTCATAATTGGAGTCCCCTCTCGAGTTATCGGCTAGCAGTGCATCAGAAAGTGTGCGAGCACCTCGGTGCCGAACTTCAACGCCTCAACGGGTACCCGTTCGTCGATGCCGTGGAACAAGGCCGCGAAATCCAGGTCGGGCGGCAACCGCAACGGCGCAAATCCGAAGCAGCGAATCCCCAAGCGTTCGAACGCTTTCGCGTCGGTTCCACCGGAAAGCATGTACGGCACGATCCGGGCGTCTGGGTCGACGGCCAGCAGCGCCGCGTTCATGGCATCGACCAGGTCACCGTCGAATGTCGTCTCATACGACGGGAGGCTGGTCACCCATTCGCGCGTCACGTCGGGCCCGATCAACTCGTCGACCTCGGCCTCGAATGCCGCGAGACGGCCGGGCAGCACCCGGCAATCCACGATCGCTTCGGCGGTGGCGGGCACCACGTTCGTCTTGTACCCGGCCTTGAGCATCGTCGGATTGGCGGTGTCGCGCAGCGTTGCCTTCACGATCCGCGCGATCGGCCCGAGCTTTTCGACGGCCCCGTCCAGGTCGGGCGAATCGGTGTCGAAGGTCAATCCGGTTTCTTCGCCGACCGCGGCCAGAAATTGGACGACGCTGTCGGTCGCCACCACCGGAAAGACGTGACGGCCCAGCCGCGCGACCGCCTCGGCGAGCGTGGTGACTGCATTGTGGTCATGGACCATCGAGCCGTGACCCGGTCGACCGCGAGCGGTCAGCCGCATCCAGTGCATGCTCTTCTCCGCGGTCTCGATCAGGTAGAGCCGCCGCTCGCCACCGCCGCGTCGGGGCACCGTCAGCGAGAACCCGCCGACCTCGCCGACCGCCTCGGTGATGCCCTCGAACAGGTCGGGCCGATTGTCGACCAGCCACTGCGACCCGTAGGTGCCGCCGTTCTCCTCGTCGGCGACGAACGCGAACACCAGGTCGCGCGGCGGGACGATGCCGTTGCGCCGGAAATGCCGCGCCAAGACCAGCATCATCCCGACCATGTCCTTCATGTCGACTGCGCCGCGGCCCCAAACGTAGCCGTCCTCGACCGCGCCGGAGAACGGGTGCACACTCCACTCCGCGGGCTCCGCGGGTACTACGTCGAGGTGCCCGTGGATCAGCAGCGCACCGCGTGAGCTGTCTGCGCCTTTCAGGCGGGCGAACACATTGCCCCGACCCGGAGCGCCCGATTCCAGGTAGTCGACCTGGTAGCCGACCTCCTCCAGCTGCGCAGCCACCCAGCGGGCGCAGTCGGCCTCGCCTTTGGTGGTTTCCAGATCGCCGGTGTTGGTGGTGTCGAATTGGATCAACGTGCTGACCACGTCGACGACGTCGTCGATGGGACTCTCGGCGGGCAACGTCACAGTCACCTTTCCTACCATTGGCGCCGGCACGCTTCCCGCCGGGCAGGTTTGGGCGCGGGCCGACCCATCCGATAGCCTTAGCTGCCAATTCATTGGCGTCGGTCCGAGTGGCGGAATGGCAGACGCGCTAGCTTGAGGTGCTAGTGCCCTATTAATGGGCGTGGGGGTTCAAGTCCCCCCTCGGACACAATTTGTTAGCTAAAAATATGGAAAACCCGCTATGCGCTAGATCAGAGCGAGTTTTCTGCATTTGCTGGTATCGTTGCCGCACTCAGTAGTGATATGTACAAGTCGCGGTTCAATGAGTGTACAGTTCACGGTGTGGATGTATCCGTGACCGAGTTGCGCGCGCACCTCAGCGATTGGCTCGATCGAGCTCGGGCTGGTGGTGAGGTCGTCATCACCGACCGCGGGATTCCGGTCGCGCGACTCGCTGCGCTGGACAGCGCAGGCACCTTGGAGCGTCTCACGGCAGAAGGCGTGATTGGCAAGGCCACCACGCAGCGGCCCGTCGCTGCGGGGCGGTCCGGACCCCGACCGCGGCGACCGGTGTCTGACCAGGTCAGCGACCAGCGGCGCTGACCGGTGCCGCTCGTCTACTTCGACGCCAGCGCCTTCGTCAAACTTCTCACCACCGAGACAGGGAGCTCCCTGGCGTCCGCGCTATGGGACGGCTGCGACGCCGCATTGTCCAGCCGCCTGGCCTACCCGGAAGTCCGCGCCGCACTCGCCGCAGCAGTCCGCAATCACGACCTAACCGAATCCGAACTCGCCGAAGCCGAGCGTGACTGGGAGGACTTCTGGGCCGCCACCCTCCCAGTCGAACTCACCGCGACGGTTGAACAGCACGCCGGCCACCTCGCCCGAGCCCATGCCTTGCGCGGAGCCGACGCTGTTCATCTGGCCAGCGCGTTGGCTGTCGGTGAGCCCGGCCTAATCGTCGCCGTTTGGGACCGACGCCTGCACACCGGAGCCCAAGCCGCCGGCTGCCGAGTCGCCCCCGCCCAACTCGACCCCTAGCCCGACCGCTCAACGTTCGAGTGGGTCAACCCCAGCGCGGACGACGATCAAATGCCGATTCGCCAGGTCAGGACCCGTGTCGCAGATGGCCAAATCCCCCTCGGACACAAAAAGTTAGCTATTCCGATAGTGAACTCTTCTTGAACTTAGCAAAGCCGGCTTTATGTGTTTGCTGACATCGATGGTAATCGCTGTCCTCCGCCACATGACTACGCGGACCGAGTTATCACTCGTCCATGAACACCGATCCCGTCGACGGCCGGCGGTCCACAGCTGCAATCACCAAAGTGTAGTGGCCAGCGCCCATAAACTGTAGTCACAAATGGACACAAACTGTAGTCTATAGCTGTGGAGTATCAATCGCGAGTCGCTGATCAGCTCCTGCGCGACCGTCTGACTTCCGCCGGCGCTGTGGTATTGGAAGGACCAAAGGCGTGCGGGAAAACATGGACCGCGCGCCAATTCGCGGCCAGCGAAGTCCTGCTCGATGTCGACTCCAGTGCCCGCCACGCGCTCGACGCCGACCCGGCCCTGATCCTCGGCGGAGCACCACCACGGCTTGTCGACGAATGGCAGATCGGCGGGACCCCGCTGTGGAATCATGTGCGGCGCGCTATCGATGACCGGCAATCAGCCGGACAGTTCATCCTCACCGGCTCGTCGACTCCGGCAGACGACGTGACGCGACATAGTGGGGCCGGGCGGTTCGCCAGGATCTCGATGCGCCCGATGTCGCTGTACGAGGTCGGCGATTCCACCGGCGACATCTCTGTAGCCGGCCTCCTAGCCGGAAAGCACACATCCTGTCCAGATCCCGGACTGGGAGTACGAGACCTCATCGATCGCATCGCAATCGGCGGCTGGCCCTCCAACCTGGACAGCACCGTCGATAGCGCGCTGCAGCGCAACATTGACTACCTGGATCATGCGCGCGAAGTCGATATCCCATCGATCTCTGGGTCGCGGCGCGACCCCGAACGCCTGCGACGATTACTGGCGTCACTGGCGCGAAACACCGCAACCGAGGTGAAGATCTCTGCACTGGCACGCGAAACGTTGGGCGACAACGAAATAGCACTCGCTCGAACCACTATCTACGATTACCTGGCCGCGCTCGAACGGCTCATGCTTATCGACGACGTGCCAGCCTGGTCAACGCACCTGCGATCCAGGGCGACGCTGCGACAAGAACCCAAACGTCACTTCGTCGATCCTTCACTTGCCGTCGCGGCACTTGCCAGCACCCCGAAACGGCTGCTGGACGATCTCGGTTTCGGTGGATTCCTGTTCGAGTCCCTCGTAGTGCGGGATCTGCGGGTACTGACGTCACCCCTGCGCGGAACCGTTGCGCACTACCGGGACAGCAACGGCGTAGAGGTCGATGTCATTCTTCAGATCCCCGATGGGACGTGGGGAGCTTTCGAAGTGAAGCTCGGCACCGGCCGCATCGACGACGCGGCCGCGTCCCTGCTGCGGTTCGTCTCGACCGTAGACACGGAGAAAGCCGGTGAGCCCGCCGTTCTGGGCGTCATCACCACGGCAACCTACGGCTACACCCGCAAGGACGGAATCCAGGTGATACCCGTCGCCGCCCTACGCCCATGAAGCACACGAACCACAATTAACAGGATCAACGACTCACCTCAAAGACCTCAACCCGTGTCGCAGGTGACCAAGTCCCCTGGGACACAATTTGTTAGCTATATTCAGCCAATACGCCTGAAAGCTCATTTTAAGAATTTGCTGCATAATTAACGCTTGCGACGAATGGCCTCGAATCCCCTCGGACACATCCGGCGACACGGCTGAAGCCAGCGGTCGCCGCGACCCGTTTACCCGCGCGAGGTCATCATGGGATCACCTGACGATCGGCCTCAACGACGGCTTGGGCGTTGTCGCACTGGTGAAACGCCCCATCGCCGGCGCGCATGGTCTTCGAATCCGGGTCGGTGAAGTTGCGCTGCGCTTAGGGCTTCGGGACGGCCCGCTGTGCTGCGGTTTTTTGCTATTGCCGGTGGCGGCGTCACCGTCGTCACCACGCCTACGAGACGTCCGCGGAACGGGCCGACACTCGTTAAAGGAGATGGGTAACAAACACGGGATGTACCAGGAGTACAACACCGAGAACCAGGAGCATCGCCGCCGTCGCACGCCTCAGCTGATCGCCGAAAGGGGCTACTCTTTCCAGCCAGATCGCAATCGTGATCGCCAACATCCACGCCAATTGCATTGTCCCGAAGGCGATCAGCACCACCATCAGCAGCCAACACGAACCGAGGCAAAACACGCCATGGCGTCCTCCGGCCAGTAATGCCCGGGCCGGGCTGACGCTGGGCTCGCCGCGCTCGTGGCACGAGGACGTCGGCAGCCGGCAGCATCGCAGACACGTGACCTTTAGCGGTGTGAGCTGATACACACCCGCGATCACCGCCGTCACACCGGCCACGCGCCCGGCCCAGAGCGAGGTGTGCAGCATCGGGTCGAGAGGATTCGACGCAAAAAAGGCGGGGATGCCGACCACGCTCCAGACGGCCAGATATCCGGTGACGAACATGATCGCTGATGCGACGTTATGGGCATAGGGGCGAGCAACGGGCAGGACCGCCGGAAGCATCATCGCTGCCATCATGGCCACCCACCCGAAGAGGTAAACGGTCAACGACGCCAAGGACACCGCGGACTGGGCGCCCATCGACATCGACATCGCGTCGCCGCGCATGGCGACCGCGCTGGCCACAGACCACCACCAGCCCAGACCCGCCGCGATCAGCAGAACCGCCGGCAACCACACATCGGTCCACGACCGCACCGGTATTTGTCTGTTGCTCAATTCGGCGCTCCTTTTGATTGGCGCCCAGCATAGAACTATGGCGCAGCCTACTCCCTCCCCGGGTGGGGTAGGGTACGATGGGACGATGCGGTGTTGTGGTGAGCAAGAATTGACGGCTAAGAAGCGTGCGGCGCTGAATCGGCTCAAGACGGTCCGGGGCCATCTCGACGGGATCATTCGGATGCTGGAGTCCGATGCGTACTGCGTCGATGTGATGAAGCAGATCTCAGCGGTGCAGTCCTCGCTGGAGCGGGCCAATCGGGTGATGTTGCACAACCACTTGGAGACCTGCTTTTCCACGGCGGTCCTCGCTGGTCACGGTCAGGCGGCCATTGAGGAGCTCACCGATGCGGTCAAGTTCACGCCGGCGCTGACCGGTCCGCTGGCACAGCTCAGCGGTGCCGCGGTCGGCGAATCGCTTGATGACCAACCGGCAACGGAAACGAGCCCGCGATGACGCGAGGTTTCCCGCGGCCGGCCATCGGCTGAGGCAAGGGATCGACAGGGCACGCCGGTGGCCGCAAAGGCTGCGGCCCGGAGGCAGGCGTAGCGATCACGACCGTACCTGTCCGCGGCACGGTCGGCCCACAACAAAACCGAAGGGAACGTTCGAGATGGTCTTACACGGAATTTATGGACTCGTCACCAAGGCGGCGCCCACGGTGGTGACCGGCGTGGTGGGGGCTGCGGCCTATGAGGCGGTGTCGAAGGCCCCGTGGCGCAAGGCAACGGTTAGCGCGACTGCTTTGGGTTTGCGTGCTGCGCGCGTAACCGAGCGCAAGACCAAGCAGACCGCCGAGAAGGCTCGGCTAACGGCCGCCGACATACTCGCCGAGGCGGTAGAACGCATCGGCCAGGAAATTCCAGGACCGGCAGCGACGGAGACGGCCCAGACCACGACCCCTGAGGCTGATGGTGCTCACAGCTGAGGCCGCCGCTGGTGCCGACGTCGCGCTGGCCGTTGTCTCAGCTGCGGCGGGGCGGATGCGGGTGCGCGCCACCGGGTTCGCCTTCGACACGGCGCGGGGCGCCGCGATCGAGGAGACGGTCGGCAAGGTGAGCGGTGTGCGCGCCGTGCGCGCCTATCCGCAAACGGCATCCGTGGTGATCTGGTACTCACCCGCCCACTGCGATACCGCTGCCGTTCTGTCGGCGATCACCGACGGAGTGTGCAGCCCCGCGGCGTTGGCGCCCACGCGTGCTGCACACTCGGCCGATCTCGGCAACGGCGGCATCGTGGGGAAAGTCGTCGGCGGGATCGCTCGCGTCCTGCTGAGTCTGCGCGGTGACGAGCTCGGCCGTCCGCCGGAGATGCACAGGCTGCAGGCTGCGCTGGAAGGTATCGGCTATCACCTCGAGCCGGTTACTGTGACGCAGCTGCCGCCGCGCGAGCAGGCCAAGAGCGGGATCCGCTTCTGGTTGCGGCGGGTGTGGATCGCGTGGCCGTTGGGCCTGCTGGCGTCTGGCGCGACGATGTTCTTCGGCGCTGCCTCGTGGGCGGGATGGTTGGCATTCGCCGCGACGATACCGGTGCAATTCATTGCCGGCTGGCCATTCCTGGTGGGGGCCGTGCAGCAGGCACGGGAGCGCTCGGCGAACATGAACACGCTGATCACGCTGGGAACGCTGACCGCGTTTGCCTACTCCACCTATCAGTTGTTCGCCGGCGGGCCACTGTTCTTCGACACCGCTGCGCTGATCATCGCCTTCGTGGTGCTGGGCCGCTATTTCGAAGCCACGGCACATGGCAAGACGCGAGAGGCGATCAGCAAGCTGCTGGAGATGGGCGCCAAGGAAGCCCGGCTGCTGGTCGACGGGCAAGAAATCCTCGTGCCGGTGGAGCGGGTGCAGGTCGGAGACCTTGTGCTGGTTCGGCCCGGGGAGAAGATCCCGGTCGATGGTGAGGTCATCGATGGCCGCGCCGCCGTCGACGAGTCGATGCTCACTGGGGAATCTGTCCCGGTCGAAAAATCGGTGGGTGACCGCGTGGCGGGAGCAACCGTCAACGCCGATGGGCTGCTGACCGTGCGGGCCACTGCTGTCGGGGCCGACACCGCGCTGGCCCACATTGTGCGTCTGGTCGAGGAGGCCCAGGGTGGTAAGGCACCGGTACAGCAGCTAGCAGATCGGATTTCGGCGGTGTTCGTGCCGGCGGTCGTCGGCGTCGCCGTCGCGACATTTGCCGGCTGGGCGCTGCTGGCCGCCAACCCGCTCGCGGGCATGACCGCCGCCGTCGCGGTGCTGATCATCGCCTGCCCGTGCGCTTTGGGTCTGGCCACCCCCACCGCGATCATGGTTGGCACCGGCCGCGGCGCCGACCTGGGAATCCTGGTCAAGGGCGGCGAGGTGCTCGAGGCCTCGAAGAAGATCGACATCGTCGTGTTCGACAAGACGGGCACCCTGACCCGTGCCCAGATGCGGCTCACCGACGTGGTTGCCGACAAGCGCCGCCAGCCGAATCTGGTGCTGCGGATCGCCGCTGCGGTCGAGTCGGGCTCCGAACATCCCATTGGTGCGGCCATTGTGGCCGCTGCGCGCGAGCGCGGGCTGGAGATCCCCGCCGCCACGGAGTTCGCCAGCCTGGCCGGGCACGGGGTGCGGGCCGACATCGATGGCCGAGCCGTGCTGGTCGGGCGGCGCAAGCTCGTCGACGAGCGCGGCCTGAGTTTGCCCGACCACCTCGCTGTGGCCGCCGCAGAACTCGAAGAGCAGGGCCGCACCGCCGTGTTCGTCGGCCGCGACGACCAGGTTATCGGTGTGCTCGCCGTGGCCGACACGGTCAAAGACGACGCCGCCGACGTGGTCCGTCAGCTACACGCCATGGGGCTGCAGGTCGCCATGATCACTGGCGACAACGCCCGCACGGCCGCCGCGATCGCCACGCAAGTTGGCATCGACCGCGTGTTGGCCGAGGTGTTGCCGCAGGACAAGGTCGCTGAGGTTCGCCGGCTTCAAGATGAGGGCCTGGTGGTCGCGATGGTGGGCGACGGTGTCAACGACGCCCCCGCCCTGGTGCAGGCCGATCTGGGCATTGCGATCGGCACCGGTACCGACGTGGCCGTCGAGGCCTCCGACATCACGCTGATGTCTGGCCGGCTTGACGGTGTCGTACTTGCGATCGAGCTCTCGCGGCAGACCCTGCGCACCATTCATCAGAACCTGGGCTGGGCGTTTGGCTACAACACCGCCGCTGTCCCACTGGCCGCATTCGGTTTGCTGAACCCTGTCATCGCGGGCGCGGCAATGGGGCTGTCCTCGATCAGCGTGGTGTCTAACTCGTTGCGGTTGCGCCGCTTCGGACGGCCGCCATACCTGACAGCTGGTCCCGGGCGGTGATTGTCTTGATTCCGAAAGGCGCCCAGCCTCGCTCGTCGAAAGTGCGGGGTTGGACGGGTAGAACGGCCAAGTCTCCTTCGGACATCCAACTTTCTTCGTCGAAAGTGCAACTGGCGACGCATCTGCCGAATAGTCGCGTCGCTCATTGCACTTTCGGAGCGGTGTGGATCCCGCCAGGTCCAAACTCGACACATGGGTCGACGTCACCCCCCACGCACCTTCCGCGACCGCCGCGACGCCGGTCGCGTGCTCGCCCGGGAATTGGAGTCGTATCGCGGACGACGCGGCCTGCTGGTGCTGGGGTTGGCCCGGGGCGGCATGCCAGTCGGCTGGGAGGTTGCCGCTGCGCTGGGCGCCGAACTTGACGTTTTTTTGGTCCGCAAGCTCGGGGTGCCGCAGTGGCCCGAGTTGGCAATGGGCGCCCTGGCCAGCGGTGGCGGCGTGGTGATGAATGACGACGTCGTGTCGAGCATGCGCATCAGCGACGAGCAGGTGCGCCGCGTCGTCGACGCGGAGACCACCGAACTGCGTCGCCGCGAGCACGTGTACCGGGGTGGACGCCCGCCGGCGGACCCGCACGGCAAGACCGTGATCGTGGTCGACGACGGAATCGCCACCGGCGCAAGCATCCTGGCCGCGGTACGTGCCCTACGCGGCGGCAGCCCGGACGCAATCGTGGTGGCTGCCCCGGTAGGACCGCAGTCGGTGTGCCGGCTACTGGCCAACGAGGCCGATGACGTGGTGTGCGCGACGATGCCCGAGGACTTCGACGCCGTCGGGCAGGTTTTCGCAGACTTCCGTCAAGTCAGCGACGACGAGGTGCGTCAACTACTGGCGACCCCGCCCTCGGGTTAGTGAGCGCTGTGCTCGTCGTCGGCGGGAGCGGAATCCAGGTGCACCGAAGCGCCGTCGGCTTCCTCGACGGCGTCCAACGGGTAGTCGTCTGCCACGTCGTCAGGTGCGTTCGGCGCGGACGAATCGTGAATCACCGCACCGGTCTCGCGCCGCCGCCGTTCCTGTAGCGCGTCGACGATCAGCAGCGCAACGCCCAACACGCTGGCAACGATGCAGACCCAGGCGAC
>NZ_JBYCLA010000333.1:0-12480 GCF_057473665.1 Mycobacterium sp. TH-M25 | reverse complement strand
TCTCTGGCGTCGACGGGGAGTTGACCTGCTTGAAACGACCGAAGCCGGCAGCCTTGAGCTTCTTCACGGCCGCCGCATAGCTCAGCGACGAGACGTCGGGTACCTCGCGCTGCTCGGGTCCGGTCGACACGTTGACCGTAATCAATTCGCCGGCACCGACTTTGGTGTTGGCGCTGGGGTCGGTGCCGATGACGTGGTCGGGCAGGACGGTCGAGTCGGGCTTCTGCAGGGTGCGGGTCTTGAATCCGTGGTTCTGCAGTGTGGCGATCGCGTCGGCCGACGCCTGGTTGCGCACGTCGGGAACCTGCACGTTGCGCATACCGCCGCCGACCGTGTTGATCAGGATCGTGACGACCACGGTCAGCACGGCCAGCGCCGCGACGGCGAGCACCCATCGCCGGACCGAGCCGGCGTCGCGTTCGCGGATGAAGTCGGGCTGCTGGCGGGCCAGCGGTCTGGTGTGGGCGCCGGCCGACTCAGCGGGATGCGGAGTGGCCATCAGCGAAGCGCGCTCGGCCTCGGTGAGGATCTTGGGTGCCTCCGGCGGTTCACCGTTATGCACCCGAATGAGATCGGTGCGCATCTCGGCGGCGGTCTGATAGCGGTTCTCGGGGTTCTTGGCCAGCGCCTTGAGCACGACGGCATCGAGGTCGGCGGAGATGCCGTCGTAACGCTCCGACGGCGGGACCGGGTCTTCGCGGACGTGCTGGTAGGCCACGGCCACCGGCGAGTCACCGACGAAAGGCGGTTCACCGGTGAGCATTTCGTACAACACACAGCCCAGGGAATACACATCGGAGCGGGCATCGACGGTGTCGCCACGGGCTTGCTCGGGTGAAAGATATTGCGCGGTACCGATCACCGCAGCGGTCTGGGTGACGCTGTTGCCGCTGTCGGACAGGGCGCGCGCGATACCGAAATCCATCACTTTCACCGCGTTGGTGGTGCTGATCATGATGTTGGCCGGCTTGACATCGCGGTGAATGATGCCGTGCTGGTGCGAGAAGTTCAGCGCCTGGCAAGCGTCGGCGATGACCTCGATGGCGCGGGTCGGAGTCATCGGCCCGTCGGTGTGGACGATGTCGCGCAGCGTCACGCCGTTGACGTACTCCATCACGATGTACGGCAGCGGCCCGGCAGGCGTCTCAGCCTCGCCGGTGTCGTACACCGCGACGATCGCGGGGTGGTTGAGCGCCGCGGCATTCTGCGCCTCGCGGCGGAAGCGCAGGTAGAAGCTGGGGTCGCGGGCCAAGTCGGCGCGCAGCACCTTCACCGCCACGTCTCGGTGTAGCCGTACATCGCGCGCCAGATGCACCTCGGACATGCCGCCGAAACCGAGGATCTCACCAAGTTCGTAGCGGTCGGACAGTTGTTGCGGGGTCGTCATCGCTGTTTCTCGTGTCGGGATGCCACCGCGCACGAGAAGCTCGGCGCGGCCGCCCGCCGGGGGGTGGGCAGGTCGCATTGCCCTTCAGGATTACCCGCAGTCACCCGGTACGTCCAATTAGTTGGATGCGCTGGCGCAGATCCGGACTTGCTGGGCGGTGCCCCGGTGTCGGTCACCGTGGGTGTCGATGGTTGCTGCGGCGAATTGTCGTTGTGCGAGTTCAGCACGATGAGGATCGCGATGATGATCGCCAGGGCGCCCAGCACGCCAGCGGCCCACAGCAGCGCACGCTGGCCCGACGAGAAGGTGCGCCGCGGTGGCGGGGTCCGATGACCGCCGGTGGCCGGCCGGACCCGGCGAGCGGCCGGCGCCCGGGTGGTGGCGGCCGCCGCCGCCCGAGTCTGCGATCCCGACGGGATGGCGGCCGGCGTGGCACGCGTGCTTCCAGCGGCCTGATTGGGCCGCGGTGGGCGGCGGCCTGCGCGCACGGCCGCGACCGCATCGGCGAACGGTCCCCCGCTGCGGTAGCGCATGCCCGGGTTTTTTACCAGGGTGATCTCGATCAGCTCACGCACATTCGGTGGCAGGTCCGGCGGCAGCGGCGGCGGAGGCTCTTTGATGTGCTTCATCGCCACCGTCAGCGCGCCCTCACCGGTGAACGGCCGCTTACCCGAAACTGCTTCGTATCCGACTACTCCCAGCGCATACACGTCGCTCGCGGGAGTCGCGTCATGACCGAGCGCTTGCTCGGGCGCGATGTACTGGGCAGTGCCCATTACCATGCCGGTTTGGGTCACCGGTGCGGCGTCGACGGCCTTGGCGATACCGAAATCGGTGATCTTCACCTGGCCTGTCGGGGTGATCAAAATGTTGCCCGGTTTGACGTCGCGATGCACCAGCCCGGCGGCGTGCGCAACCTGCAACGCGCGGCCGGTCTGTTCGAGCAGGTCCAGGGTGTGCCGCAGGGAGAGCCGTCCCGTCCGCTTGAGCACCGAGTTCAGCGGCTCGCCGTTGACGAGCTCCATCACCAGGTACGCGGTCCGGCCCTCACCGTCCATCTGTGTCTCGCCGTAGTCGTGGACGCTGGCGATGCCCGGATGGTTGAGCATCGCGGTGGTGCGCGCCTCAGCCCGGAAGCGTTCGATGAATTCGGGATCCTGGGAAAACTCCTGCTTGAGGACCTTGACGGCGACACGGCGACCCAGCCGACTGTCGACAGCCTCCCAGACCTGGCCCATCCCGCCGGTGGCAATCAGGCGCTGCAGCCGGTATCGGCCAGACAGCGTCACACCTACTCGCGGGCTCATGGTCCTCCCTGCAGCGCGGCCTCGATGACGGCACGCCCAATCGGTGCGGCAAGCGCACCTCCGGTTGCCGATGGGCTGCCGCCGTCCGCTGTGCCCTCTACGAGTACCGCAACGGCCACCTTGGGGGCTTGGGCGGGCGCAAAAGCGATGTACCACGCGTGCGGCGGGGTGCGGCGCGGGTCGGTGCCATGTTCGGCGGTACCGGTCTTGGATGCGATCTGCACGCCGGGGATCGCCCCTTTCTGCTGTGTCGTGTTCTCGGCGCCGACCATCAACTCCGTTAGCTTAGCGGCGACCTGCGGGGACACCGCGCGGCGCTGTTCACGCGGTGCGGTTGTGCTGATGTTGGCCAAGTCGGATCCGTGCAGGCTGTCGACCAGGTAGGGCTGCATGGTGATGCCAGCATTGGCGATGGTAGCCGCAATGACCGCATTCTCCAGCGGCGTCAACGCGACGTCCTTTTGACCGATGCTCGACATCCCCAGTGCCGCGGCATCGGAGATGGGTCCGACAGTCGACTCGGCCACTTGCAAGGGGATCGACTCCGGGACCGTGTCCAGCCCGAACGCCCGAGCCGTGCTGCGCAGTGCGGTGGTGCCGGTGAGCAGGCCCAACTGGACGAATGCCGTGTTGCAAGACCGGGCGAACGCCTCCCGCAGCGTCACCGTTTCGGCGTCGACGCACGGTTTGCCACCGTAATTCTCCAGGGCGGCGGTGCTGTCCGGCAGTGGAATCGACGCCGCCGCGGTCAGCTCGTCGTTCTCGGTCGCACCATTTTGCAGGGCCGCCGCGGTGGTGATCACCTTGAATGTCGACCCGGGCGGGTAGGTCTGCGAGATCGCGCGGTTGATCATCGGCGAGTAGGGGTCGTCACGCAGTTGCTGCCACGCCTTCGACTGTTGTTCAAGGTCGTGGGAGGAGAGCAGATTGGCGTCGAATGACGGCGACGACACCATGGCGAGGATCTTCCCGGTCGATGGCTCCAGCGCCACCACCGCGCCGCGGCAGGGCCCGTTGCAGCCCTGTTGCATCGCGTCCCAGCCGGCCTGCTGGATGCGGGGGCTGACGGTGGTGTCCACCGTGCCGCCGCGCGGATCGCGGCCGGTGAAGAAGTCGGCCAGCCGGCGGCCGAACAGCCGTTGGTCGGACCCGTTGAGCACCGCGTCTTCGGCACGCTCGAGGCCGGTGCTGGAGTAGCGCAGCGAGTAGAAGCCGGTAATCGGGGCGTACACCGCGGCGTTGGGATACACCCGCAAAAAGCGGAAGCGGCTGTCGGTGGCCACCGAGTAGGCCAGTAATTGCCCACCCGCGGTGATTTGGCCGCGCTGGCGGGAATACTCGTCGAGCAGCACCCGCTGGTTGCGCGGATCGGACCGCAGGCCGTCGGCGGTGAACACTTGGGTGAGCGTGACGTTGAGCAGCAGTAGCACGATCAGCGCCATGACGCTCATCGATATCCGGCGAAGCGAGGTGTTCATACCTTCTCGATCACCTCGGTGTGGGCGCCGGCGATCGGGGAGGTGTTACGCGGCTTGGTGCGTAACGGCTGCCGCGCAGAGTGCGAGATGCGCACGAGGATCGCCAGCAAGATGTAGTTGGCCACCAGAGAGGAGCCGCCGTAGGACAGCCACGGTGTGGTCAGACCGGTCAGCGGAATGAGGTCGGTGACGCCGCCGACGACGATGAACAACTGGATCGCCAGCGCCGAAGCAAGCCCGGCGGCCAGCAGCTTGCCGAAGCTGTCGCGCACCGCGATGGCCGTCCGCATCCCGCGGATGATCACGATGGTGTACAGCATCAGCAGGCCGGCCAGCCCGACCAGGCCAAGCTCCTCCCCGAACGCCGCGGTGATGAAATCCGTTGCGGCAGCGGGCACCGTGTCCGGCTGGCCGTTGCCCAGTCCGGTCCCGAAGACTCCCCCGGTGGCGAAGCTGAACAGCGACTGCACGATCTGGTAGCCGGCGCCGTCGGGGTCAGCGAACGGGTCCAGCCAGGTCTGCACGCGGACCCGGACGTGATCGAAAGCGAAATAGGCCAGCACGCTTCCCAGTCCGAACAAGGCCAGGCCGAGCACCATCCAGCTGAAGCGCTGGGCGGCGAGGTAGACCACCACAAGAAACGACGCGTACAGTAAAAGCGAAGTGCCCAAGTCCTTTTCGAATACCATCACGCCGATCGACGCTGTCCACGCACCCAACAGCGGGGCGAGGTCACGCGGACGCGGCAGGTCCATTCCCAAGACATGCTTGCCAGCGCTGGTGAATAGCCCGCGCTTGGCGATCAGCACAGCGGAAAAGAAGATCAACAACAGGATTTTGGAAAACTCGGCGGGTTGAATTGAGAAGCCTGGCAACCGAATCCAGATTTTCGCGCCGTTCTGTTCGGACAGCGACCTCGGCAGTAGGGCGGGGATAGCCAGGATGATCAGGCCGGTCAGCCCGTAGACATAGCCGTATCGTGCGAGTTGGCGGTGGTCCTTCAGCGAGATCACCACAGCGGCAAAGGCGCCCACGCCGAACAGCGTCCACAAGATTTGCGGATTGGCGACGGCGCCGCCGCTTCCCTCGGCCAGCCTTTCGCCGATATCGAGCCGGTGAATCATCACCAGGCCAAGTCCGTTCAGTAGAGCCACAACTGGCAGCAGCAACGGATCGGCGTACGGCGCGTAGCGTCTGATCGCCAGATGTGCGACGGCGAATACCGCCAAAAAGCCCACCGCGTAGTTGAGTAGCTGCCAGCTGAGGCCACGTTGCTGGTTGGCCTGCACGATGGCGAACGCCGCCGCCGTGATCACCGTGGCGAAACACAGCAACAGCAGCTCGGCATTACGCCGATTCGGCAACGGGGGTGTGACAGTGACGGCCGCCTGCGGCTGCGTCGTCATTCCGGAGTCCGGCAGTCGGTGCCCGGTTGGGGTGGCGGCGGCGACAGGGCCGTAACAGGGGGATGAGCGGGCACCGTCGGCGACGGACTTGCCGGAGAGTCTTGGGGGACAGAGGATTCCGCGCGCGGCGCGGTTGTCGGCGTCGTCGAGGGCGGCGGCGGTGGGGCGGGTGCCGGAGCCTGCGCCCGGGCCAGTGGACACAGCGGCAGCAGCGATTCTGTGGCCAGCCGGCGCAGTTGCGCGTTGGCCTGTTCCAGCGTGCCGGCGGGCAGCCCTGCCGACACCTGCGCCCGCGCCGACTCGGCCAGGTCGGAGGGCTTCATCAGCCGGCAGTCGTGGTTGGCGGCGGCCGTGCCGAAGCGGATCACCGAGAGCTGATTGCGGCTGTTCAGGCAACCCTGCGAATACGGTTGGTGCAGAGGCACACCCGGGAGGGATACCTGGATACCCTGCATGATCGACACGGCACCGGCGTAGTCGGCGACGTAGTAGTAACTGCGGATCACCGTACGTCCGATGGCCAGGGCGGCGAGCGCCAGCAGGATCGCCAGCGCCAGCCCGATCAGCGTCCGACGCCGCGAACGCCGCGCCGGTGGAGCCGTATCCATCTGGGGCGGAACCCGTTTGGCGACGTCCTTGCGCGTGGTGAGAGCCGAAGCGCGGCTGGCAGACGTGCTGGGCCGGGCCAGCTGGTCATGCATGTCGGAGTCACCGGACACCGCGCCCGCAATGATCGGCTGGGTGGGGCCGTATTCGTTGTCGACAACGTCGGCGACCACCACGGTCACGTTGTCGGGGCCGCCGCCGCGCAGCGCCAGTTCGATCAACCGGTCGGCACTTTCGGCGACGTCGGGAATCTTCAGGGCGTCCAGGATCGTCTCGTCGCTCACCGGGTCGGAAAGTCCATCGGAACAAAGCAGATAACGATCGCCGAGCCGCACTTCACGCATGGTCAGGGTGGGCTCGACCTCGTGGCCGGTCAGCGCACGCATTATCAACGACCGCTGCGGGTGGCTGTGCGCTTCCTCTTTGGTGATCCGGCCTTCGTCGACCAAGGTCTGGACGAAGGTGTCGTCTTTGGTGATCTGCGCCAGCTCACCGTCGCGCAGCAGGTAGCACCGCGAGTCACCGACATTCACTAACCCAAGACGGTTGCCCGCGAACAGGATTGCGGTGAGGGTAGTGCCCATCCCCTCGAGTTCGGGCTCCATCTCCACCTGCGCGGCGATGGCCGAATTGCCGGCGTGCACCGCGGCGTCGAGCGTGGCGAGGAGGTCGCCACCGGGCTCGTCGTCGTCGAGGTGGGCCAGCGCCGCGATTATCAACTGCGACGCGACTTCACCAGCGGCGTGCCCGCCCATGCCGTCGGCCAGCGCCAACAATCGCGCCCCGGCATACACCGAGTCTTCGTTGTTGGATCGCACCAAGCCGACATCGCTGCGCGCTGCATAGCGCAAGACCAAAGTCACGAGCGCAACTCGATTACCGTTTTGCCGATACTCACCGGCGTGCCAATGGGAACCCGTACCGCCGTCGTCACTTTCGCCCTGTCAAGGTATGTACCGTTGGTCGATCCTAGATCTTCGACGTACCATTCCGAACCTCGCTGGGAAAGTCGCGCGTGCCGCGTCGACGCATAGTCGTCGTTGAGTACCAACGTAGAGTCGTCGGCTCGGCCGATCAGCACCGGCTGCCCGCTCAGCGTGATTCGGGCGCCGGACAACGCTCCCTCGGTTACCACGAGATAGCGCGCCGCATTTCCCCGCTGCCGGGCCGGTAACAGCGTGCCGCGCAACGTCAAACCACGCCGCACCATCACCGCCCCGGTTGGCGCGTAGATGTCGGTGCGCAGGATCCGCAGCACCGACCAGATGAACAACCACAGCAGCATCAAGAAACCGGCGCGCGTCAGTTGCAGTAGGAGTCCCTGCATCTGGCGTCCTCTCCGTCCTGGGTGCCGCGTGCCCTATGTGCCCGGATTTAGCAACGTCACGATACTTGGAGGGCGGTCGGCGCGGGGTGAACCTGGCTGCGCGACGACTCAATGGATGTGGACGAGGATCTCCGAGTGTCCCAGCCGGATCACGTCGCCGTCGGCCAGCTGCCATTCCTGGACGGGTGCGTTGTTGACGGTTGTCCCGTTTGTGGAGTTGAGGTCGGACAGCAGCGCTACCTGGCCGTCCCACCGGATTTCCAGGTGGCGACGCGACACACCGGTGTCCGGGAGCCGGAACTGCGCGTCCTGGCCACGGCCGATGACGTTAGGGCCCTCGCGCAGCTGGTAGGTGCGCCCACTGCCGTCGTCGAGTTGCAACGTCACCGTAGATCCGGTGGCCGCGTAGCCGCCGCCCTGGCCGTAGCCGCCGCCCTGGCCGTAGCCGCTCTGGCCGTAGCCGCCTTGGCCGTAGCCACTGGGCTCGGCGGGCTGGCCGTAGTCAGAGCCGCCATAGCCGCCGCCCGGCGGGGCGTAGGACTGCCCGTAGTCCTGCTGGGCGTAATCCGGCTGGGCGTAATCCGGCTGGGCGTAATCCTGCCGGCCGTATCCGCCGCCCTGGCCGTAGCCTTGGTCGTAGCCCTGGTCGGGGTAGCCGCCGCGTTGGTCGGGTGCGCCGTAGCCCCCGTCGTCCTGGCGGGCCGGCCCGCGTCCATAGTCGGCGTATTGGTCGTAGCCCGGGCCGCCGCCGGGCTGTCCGTAGCCGCCGGGTTGTCCGTACCCGCCGCCCTGGCCGTAGCCGCCGTCTTGGCGGTGGCTGCCGCCGTAGCCACCTTGGTCGGGGTAGCCGCCGCGCTGGTCGGGTGCGCCGTAGCCGCGCTGGTCGGGTGCGCCGTAGCCGCCCTGGTCGTAGCCACCAGGTTGCTCGGGGGGGTAGCCGCCGCGTTGCTCGGGAGCGCCGTAGCCGCCCTGGTCGTAGCCACCAGGCTGCTCGGGGGGGTAGCCACCGCGGGGGTCCGGTGCGGCATACGGGTCTTGCTGCGGGGGCGCGTAGGGGTCGTCGTAGTACTCGTCTCCGGGCCGACCCTGTCCCTGTCCACCGCCGCCGTAGCTGGAATTCTCGGTCATCGCTGGTACTCCTGGTTCTGCGTCGCACGCATGGTCTGATTGTGGCGGGGCGAGCTCGCCGGCCGTTGGCCGGGGCTCGACATCGGGGTTGACAGCACCGCGGGTGCGGAACTGGCCGGTGTGCAGGTTCGCCGACTGCTCGAACCGGACGACCACGTCACCATATGTTTGCCACCCCTGTTCGCCGATGTATCCCGCCAAATGCTTGGCGAAAGCGTCCGAAGTGAGGTCCGGATCGGCGCTCACTTTCTGGTAGTCGTGCATACCGAGGGTAATGACGTATTCGTTCGGAGCCAAAAGGCGATTGCCAGCAACGAGACCGGTGCCCTCGCCGGCCTCCCGCCGCAGCATCGCCTCGAGCTCTTGCGAGACGATCGAGCCGCCGAATACGCGGGCAAAAGCGTCGCCGACGGAGACTTCGAGCCGGCGCTCGATGCGCTGAACTAGCCCCCTTTGGCCGCTCATGTCCCTGTCCTTGTGTGTGAAGCTGCGCGGGAGCCGGGTTCCGGCGTGTCGCACAACGCGTGTCGTCTTGAGCATGCTATCCGGCCAGCGCAGCGCAGCGGCACCTCCAGAACTCTGAGAATCGCATCACGGCAGGTCATCGCGGCGGCGTCCGATTTGGGGAACGCCGCCATTACAGTGATAGGCTCCACCGGTTGTTTAGGGCGAGTGGCGGAATGGCAGACGCGCTGGCTTCAGGTGCCAGTGTCCTTCGGGACGTGGGGGTTCAAGTCCCCCTTCGCCCACAAAGAGCGGTTCAACGAACTGAACGGCAAAAAGGTCACGAACTCGAAAGAGGGCGTGACCTTTTGCGTCCCTTCGCTTATCCATGCCTCTACGCGGACACGGTTCACCCCTTGCGGTTGAGTCGCGAGAGCAGAAAAGGGGGAGCGTGCCGCAGCGCGATGCTCGATTTGTGAGCTACGCACGCTGCCAACCTGGTGAAGCTCTGCGAGCAGGTGGCCGCCGCGGATGCCGTCGCTGACTTTCTCGCGCACCCGCCGGGCTAAGACGGCCGCCCGGCGTTGCCGCGCTGGCACGCGGCTCGGGATAGCTATCGTTGATATCCAGTTCAGGTCTATCTGACGCCCAACACCCCCGAACCCGGGCGGGACCCAAGCTCAGCTCGCCTGTCTGAACTGAGCACGGCCCCGGCGGACGGCCGGACAGCTCCTCGCGGGGAACTCAGGCGTTAGCAATGTCCTGAGTCGACACCGAAGGAGGTCACGCACGAGCATCACGCCCACCCCGCCACTGCGCCCCGGCTACGGCCCCACCAGCCCCGACCACGTGATCGCGCACGTGCACTCCGATGGACGGATGGCCATCACGCTGACCGAGGGCACCTGCCTGCAGGTGCCCGACCTCGGCGAGTGGCAGCTTATGGGCCGCGTACAGATGCGCAGCGACATGCCTAGCGAGCTCAAGATCAACGTGGTGGCGTACCACCGCCACGCCGGACGACTAGCACGCTTTTACATGATCCGGCCGAAGCATCCCGATGGGCTTGATCCGCTGGACTACAGCTTCGATCCCGATAGCCTGCCTGGTTATACAGCCCGGAAGCAGCAGTGGGACCAGGAGAACGCCGCCGCGCGGTACGAGACCGATAAGCCGCTGTGGGACTTGGTATCCCGGCTACCTGAGATCACCAACGTGTTCATCGGCACCGTTAAGGATCTGCACAACAGCAACGAGGAGAGCGCATGACCATTAACGCTTCAATCAGCTCGACTTCTCAGATCTAAAGATTCTGCGCAGCGCACGATCGGGGTGCACCAGTTTTCGTGCAAAGAACCTGCTGAAGTGGCGGTTATGCTTTTCCGGACGACCTGGGAAGGTGCGCAAAATGCCTGAACCGTTGCGAGTCGATCCGATTGACCTGCACATGTCAGCCGACCATATGAGCGTGCATCACACTGATCTGCGAACTGCTCACGCCGGCGCCGACAGCGACATCGAAGCCGCGCAGGCAGGTTGGGTGGGCGCTTCGGCCGCCGCGCTGCAGACGAAACTTGCCGAATGGCAGGGCACGACCGAGCAACTGTGCGGCAGCATCGCCGATCACGAGCAGGCATTTCGGACCGCTGGCGATGCCTATCAGTCAGTGGATAGTGACAGCGCGAAGTCCATCACCCCACGACTCGGATGACAGTCAGTCTGGCCGATATCGACCGGTGGGATGCAGGGTCGGTCCGCGAGGTTTCACGTGCTCTGGGAAAGCGTGGCGCGAGCGCTGCCGAAGTGAAAGTAGGACTAAGCCGCTTACGCTCATCGCGAATTGGCATGGTGGCAGCGGCGATGCAGCGCGAGCGTCGCTGGACAAACTGAGCACACACCTCGCGGCGCACGCGGATGAGATGCAGACGGTTGGTATGGCGATGGGGAAATCCGCCGACGAAATCCAGAGTGTTAAGGACACTTTGAGCGGGATCGATCGCGACGCGTATGCCTGGGGCTTCAGTATCGATCGCGCCACCGGCGAAGTCGCACCCGCCCGTGATGCCAAGGTTGGCGATCCGCTCTATTTGCTGCAGCAGGGGGAACTCCAGGACCGCATCACGAAGGTGCTGCTCGACGGCAACACCGCTGACGCTGATTTGGATCGAGCGATCACGACGGCTGGCCACGACTCGACCGGCCCGTCTGAGACGCGCCCCAGTGTTCGTGCGGCACTGTCGAAGCCGCTTCCCGAGGACCCGAAACAATTCAACGACCTGTGGAACCAGCTCACCCCGGAGGAAAAGGACTGGCTCTACAGCCAAGACCACAACATCGGCAACCACCCCGGGATGCCGTGGGACCCTCAAGACCACTTGGGCAAGGACCATTACAACCAGCAGCACCTACCGGAGCTTCAACATAACGCCCAGGCAGAGGTTGACCGGCTGCAACAACAAGCTGACAGTCTGGCGCGGCAGGCCTATATGGGCAATCACGACGCGGCCGTCCAGCTCAGTGCGCTGACCCCGCAACTGACCGCGGCCAAGCACACCCGCGATGGCTACAAAGCCGTGCAAGCCGACTTCAGCAAGAACGATGGGGTTAAACGCTATTTGGGGTTCATCGACGACAAGGGGCGCGCAGCAGTTGCCATCAACAATCCCGATACCGCGACCCGCAACGCCATTTTCGTACCCGGCACGGGACAAGATCTCGCGGCGTTCAGTGGCGCTGACGGCAAGTCGAAGGATATGTATGACGCCGCGCTTCGCGCCGATCCCACTCTCAAAGCGGAAGACGTGTCGGTGACGACATGGATGGGCTATGACCGTCCGATGGACGTTTTCGCGGCACGGCACCCCGACCCTGCGCTCGCGAGCGCAGGAGCATTGGACGCGTTCGAAAGCGGAAACCGCGCTTCCCATGTTGGTGCGCCTTCAATCGACACAGTCATCGGACACAGCTACGGCTCGACCATGGTGGGTGCCGCCGCTGCAGGTGGGCATCATCTCGATGCCAACAACGTGATCGCCGTGGGCAGCCCCGGCATGCTGGTCGACAAAGCCACCGACCTGAACCTCGATCCTGGGGCTCAGGTCTACGCCACGTTGGCCAACAATGACATCATAGGGCCGGCCGGGTTGGTCACCCAGTTCACTCTGGGACCCGAGCCAGTTTCTCCGGGGTTCGGGTCCACGATCTTGGCGGCCGCGCCGGGGCCTACAACAAATTGGGGAATCGATGCGCACAGCAGCTACTGGGCGCCCGGAAACATCGCACTGGCCAACATGGGCGCAGTCATCGCCGGTGTCCCGCCCCCGCAGCTCGTCACCACCAAAATGAGTGGGCAATGATGAAACTATGTGCCTCGACACTGCCTGAGCAGACGCGCCTC
>NZ_JBYCLA010000332.1:0-12621 GCF_057473665.1 Mycobacterium sp. TH-M25 | reverse complement strand
CGTGCACCAAGTGGCAGGTGCACATCTGCTCGCGGCTAAGCAGGCGCACGATCTGCGCGCGAAGCGGATCACCGAAGAGTTTCACGGCGGCCGCGGCGACGTCTGGTTGCGGCTCCGCGGCGCGTCCGGGAGCGCGTTCATCATCTTCAGCGAGCGCTGAAATCAACATGTTTCAATGAGACGCGCGTGGGCGCCCGATGTCAAGTAGTTGTGGACGCGATGAAAAACGTTCTTTTACTGCGTTTTTGCGGATCGTCGCCGGACTCGGCGTTTCGCTAGGACCGACCCCACATCAGAGTGGGTTGATATATAGATGTAGATCGATGTAATGTGCCCGATAGTGTCCACGGAAAGGTGTCCCGGGTGGCGATGACTGCGGCCGCAATCCTGATCTTCCTGATCACGCTCACCCTGGTGATCTGGCAACCCAAGGGTCTCGGCATCGGCTGGAGCGCACTGGGTGGCGCGCTCGTCGCATTGGCGACCACCGTGGTCCATTTCTCCAACTTGCCGACGGTGGTGGGCATCGTGTGGAACGCGACTCTGACCTTCGTCGCGGTGATCATCGTGTCGCTGGTGCTTGACGAATCCGGCTTCTTCGAGTGGGCCGCGTTGCATGTGGCCCGGTGGGGACGTGGCCGTGGGCGAGCCCTGTTCGTCCTGATCGTCCTGCTCGGTGCCGCGATCGCCGCGGTCTTCGCCAACGACGGCGCCGCGTTGATCCTGACGCCGATCGTCATGCAGATCATGCTGGCGCTGAACTTCAACCCCAAAGCCGCACTCGGCTTCGTCATGGCCACCGGATTCATCGCCGACACCGGCAGCCTGCCTTTGGTGGTGTCCAACCTGGTGAACATCGTTTCCGCCGATTTCTTCCACGTCGGCTTCGCCCGGTTCGCCGTGATCATGGTCCCCGTGGGAGTGGTGTCCGTGCTGGTCAGCCTCGGCGTGCTAATCGCGTATTTTCACCGCTCAATCCCGAGGACCTACGACATGGCCGCGCTGCGTCGCCCGGCAGACGCCATCACCGACCCGCTGACCTTCCGGGCCGGCTGGGCCGTGCTGGCATTGCTGTTGGTCGGCTATTTCGGGGCCGACGCGATGGGTGTGCCGCTGTCGGTGGTGGCCGGGGCCGGGGCGGTGATCTTGATCGCGGTCGCTGCCCGCTGGCCCGCGTTCCTCTTCTCCGAGCCGGCGCGACAGCCGGTTTCCGTGTCGGAGGGTGCGGGCGAGGCCGGCGAGACGATGCAGGAGCGCTCTTTCGGCGATCCGGTGAACACCGCCGACCTGGCTGATTCCATAGCAGATCAGGTGATGGCCGAGGGCGGCCGCGGGGGTGCGCAGCGGCGGATTCCGGTTGGCAAGGTCATTCGTGAAGCGCCCTGGCAGATCGTGCTGTTCAGCATCGGCATGTACCTGGTGGTGTACGGCCTGCGTAACCAGGGATTGACCGCTCAACTGGCCAAGCTGTTCGGGTTGTTCGCGCAGCACGGGCCTCTCGCGGCTGCGCTCGGGGTGGGGGTGGCGGCAGCGGTGTTGTCGTCGATCATGAACAACATGCCCACCGTGCTGGTCGCCGCGCTGGCCGTCGGTGCCGTCAGCGCAACCGGGCTTGCCCACGACGCGATGGTCTACGCCAACGTCATCGGCTGTGACCTGGGCCCCAAGATCACCCCGATCGGCAGCCTGGCCACCCTGCTGTGGCTGCACGTGCTCGACCGCAAAGGCATGCACATCGGCTGGGGCCGCTACTTTCGCACCGGCATCGTGCTCACCGTCCCGGTGTTGCTGGTCACCTTGCTTGCCTTCGCTGCCTGGTTGACCGTCGTCGGCGCCTAAACCTCTCATTCCGAATCACGACACCGAAAAATCACCGTGCACCTGCCCAAGCAGAGGAGAAAGTGAAGATGAGCAAAGTTGAGGTATTCGAACCCGCGTTGTGCTGCGCCACCGGCGTGTGCGGTGAGGAAGTCGACCAAGACTTGGTGACGTTTTCGGCCGACATGGACTTCGTCCGCAGTCACGGCGGCGAGGTTCTCCGCTACAACCTGGCAAGCGAACCCCTCGCGTTCACCGAAAACGACGCGGCGAAGGCGTTTTTGGAGGTTGCCGGCTCTGCGGGGCTGCCGCTGATCCTGGTCGACGGTGTCACCGCGATGACCGGCCGCTACCCCGACCGCGCGCAGCTGGCCCGCTGGGCCGGCGTGGCGGCCGACGAAGCCGCCTCACCGGTGATGCTCGGCGTCACCCAAACAGACGCAGGCGGCTGCTGCGGCGGCGCAGCCACAGAATGCTGTTGAGAAGGGTTGTGAAATGACGTTTTTGGACAATCCGCCCCGGTTCATGTTTTTCACCGGCAAGGGCGGGGTCGGTAAAACCTCCACCGCGTGTGCCACCGCGGTCACCCTGGCCCGGCAGGGCAAGCAGGTGCTGTTGGTCAGCACCGACCCGGCCTCCAACGTCGGGCAGGTGTTCGGAATCACCATCGGCAACACCATTACCGAGATTGGCGCGGTCGCCGGGCTTTCGGCGTTGGAAATCGACCCGCAGCAGGCGGCCGAGGCCTACCGCGAACGCATCGTCGGTCCGGTGCGTGGGTTGTTGCCCGACACCGAGATCCGATCGATCACCGAACAACTGTCCGGATCGTGCACCACCGAAATCGCCTCGTTCAACGAGTTCACCGAACTCATCACCGACTCCAGCGACGACGTCGGACGCTTCGACCACGTGCTGTTTGACACCGCCCCCACCGGGCACACCATCCGGCTTTTGCAGCTGCCCGGCTCGTGGACCGATTTCCTCAACGACGGCAAGGGCGACGCCTCCTGCCTGGGACCGCTGTCGGGGCTCGACAAACAGCGCGCCGCCTACGCCGACGCCGTGGCGGCGCTGGCCGATCCGGCGCGCACTCGGCTGGTGCTGGTTTCGCGGGCCCAAAAATCGGCCCTCGCCGAAACCGCCCGTACCCGTAGGGAACTGGCCGCGATCGGGTTGACCCGTCAGTATCTCGTCATCAACGCTGTGCTGCCGGCCCCCGCCGACGACGCCGATCCGCTGGCGTCGGCGATCCATCGCCGCGAACAGGACGCGATCGCGCACCTGCCGGCCGAATTAGCCGAGCTGCCCATCGAACAGGTCGAACTCAAGGCCACCAACGTCATCGGCGCAGACGCGGTGGCGGCGTTGTTCACCCCTACCGCGGCCGCGCCGGCCGATGCGGTCACGTCCGATACCGGATTGCCGACGACCGGGGCCACACTCACCGATCTGATCGACGAACTCGCCGATCAACCCCACGGTTTGGTTTTGTGCATGGGCAAGGGCGGCGTCGGTAAGACGACCGTCGCCGCGGCGATCGCGGCCGCACTTGCAGGTCGCGGGCACCAGGTGCACTTAACCACTACCGACCCCGCCGGCGATCTCACCGACACCGTCGACCCGGACCTGCAGAACCTGGAGGTATCCCGGATCGACCCGGTCCACGAGACCCGCCGATACCGTGAGCATGTGCTGGCCACCAAGGGCGCCGCGCTGGATGCGCAGGGCCGCGCGATGCTCGCCGAAGACCTGCGCTCACCCTGCACCGAGGAGGTCGCCGTGTTCCAGGCTTTCTCCCGCGTCATCGGCGAATCACGGCGCAAATTCGTCGTCGTCGACACCGCGCCCAGCGGGCACACCCTGCTGTTGCTCGACGCCACCGGCTCCTACCATCGCGAGATCGCCCGCCAACTGAGCGACGCACATTTCGTGACGCCGCTGATGCGGCTGCAAAACCGGCAAGAAACCAAAGTCGTCATCGTCACGCTCGCCGAGACGACACCGGTCGCAGAAGCCGCCGGCCTGCAGGATGAGCTCGAACGCGCCGGCATCCACCCGTGGGCGTGGGTGATCAACAACTCGCTGGCTGCGGCTGATCCGCGCGCACCGCTGCTGCGAGCGCGCGCGGCCGCGGAGCTGCCGCTGATCGACAAAGTGAAAACCGAGCTTGCCGAGCGCACCGCGCTGATTCCCATGCTCGCCGCCGAAACCGGTGCGTTCCCCGATCTGCAAGCGCTGAGCGCGACGACAGCCCGTTAGCCGCCCGCCCGCCTCGGCGGGTGCCGCACAAAGCTTCGCCACCTCGAATCAGGAGTTCACTCATGGCCACTCGCCACGTCCTTGCGATCGGCGGCAGCGACGCCGGTATCAGCGCCGCGCTGCGGCCTCGCGAACTCGACCCCGGCACGGATGTCACCGTCGTCGCCGCCGACGCCTACCCCAACTTCTCCATCTGCGGCATCCCCTATTACGTCTCCGGTGAGGTCACCCACTGGCGAAACCTGGCGCACCGCAACACCGCCGACCTGGAAGCCACCGGCATGAGACTGCGCACCGACACTCGGGTCACCGCCATCGACGCGGCCGCGCACACCGTCGATATCCTCGACGCTTCCGGTGCGGCAAGCCAACTGGGCTACGACGCCTTGATCGTGGGCACCGGCGCGGTGAGCGCAGTGCCGCCGCTACCCGGCCTGGTCGGACCCGGCGCGCTGGGCCCGCACGACGGCGTGCACCTGCTGCACTCGATGGGCGACACCTTCGCGGTGATGGAGTCGCTGACCACCCGCGCCCTGCAGACCGCGGCCATCATCGGCGCCGGCTACATCGGTTTGGAGATGGCCGAAGCGCTGACCACCCGCGGTATCCGCGTCACCCAGATCGAGGCCCTGCCCGAGGTCTTGCCGACGGTCGATCCCGAACTCGGGAGCCTGGTTCACGCCGAACTGCACCGCAATGGCGTGGAGGTGCTCACCGACACCACCGTGACCGCGATCACGCGCGCCGAGAACGGCGCGCTCACCGTGACCGCCCGCTATGGCGACCAAACCATCACCCGCACAGTAGATTTCGTTCTCGTCGTGGTCGGTGTGCGTCCCGACAGCGAACTGGCTGCGCGTGCTGGCGCCCAACTCGGCGCCAAGGGCGCCATCGTCGTCGACGAAGCCATGCGCACCAACCTGCCCGACGTTTTCGCCGCCGGCGAGTGCGTGCACACCCATCACCGGCTGCTCGGCGCCACTTGGCTACCGCTGGGCACCACCGCGCACAAACAAGGCCGTGTCGCCGGGGAAAACGCCCTCGGCGGCAACGCACGCTTCGGCGGCAGCCTGGGCACCCAGGTGGTCAAGGTATTCGACCTCGTCGCCGCGCGTACCGGGCTGCGTGAACACGAGGTCCGCGCCGCCGGGCGCGGCTGGGCACCGGCCACCACCGCCAGCGTCTGCGACGATCACAAGGCCTACTACCCGGGCGCTACGCCGATTCACCTGCGGATCACCGGTGACCAAACCAGTGGGTTGCTGCTCGGGGCCCAGCTCGTCGGACACCGCAGCCCCGAAATCGCCAAACGCGTCGACACCTTTCGCCACCGCGCTGTTTCACGCCGTGACCGTCGAGGCCGTCAGCGAGCTCGACCTGTCCTACACCCCGCCGCTCGGATCACCTTGGGACGCAGTGCAACTCGCCACCCAACAGTGGGCCCGCGACCATCACCTGGCCCCCCGACCAGGCGCACCACAACAAGCTGCTGCTCTGTAGGCGATCTCGATCGCATCCGGACGGCGACGGGCGGGTGCGCCACCGGGTGCTGCAAACGCTGGGCCGCGAGGACGAGCTGAAAGCGTTGGACCAACTCGAGCAGCTGGCGGCCTCGTTCGCGCGGCTGGATCCCCCGCCGGTCCCCGGCAAGTCTGTTGTTTCACCGGGGCAGCGAGGCGCTGCGCTTACTCAAAGCCGCCGAACAGCAAAGCCCGTACGCGCTCCGGGCGCTGGCACTGCGATGAGCCCGCCTTGACGAGTTGAATGGTCCATAACGGTTTGCTCACGCTTCGGTCAGGAGCCGGGTCAGATAGAAGGGTTCGACCGGTCCGATCTCGACTCCAGCTCCCACAGGACCGGCAGCCGCCTGGAACCGGGCGTCGAGATGGGAGTTCTCATGATCCCAGACGGACTCCCACACGCCATGCATCAGATAGGCCCGCAATCCTCCATCAGCGGTTGCGTTGCGCAAGATCTCAGTCGAAAGCGCCTTGCGGTAAAGTCGATTATTCTTGCCGCCGGGCTGGCCGATGCCACCTGGATCATCAATTGGCTGATAAGCATCTTGTGCGACCTCAAGAAGCGAGAAAACCAGCTTTTCCCATTCGAGGTGTCCGCCATTCGCGACCATGACATGATTACCGACCGTCACGGTGTCACGCTCAGGGGCCTCCACGGGATGACGCAGAAAGTGCGTCATTTCCGGCTGCGTCACGTAGATGCCCGCGCGGTCGCCCGCGGCGACGGTATGAAAAACGCCGCGATAGACACTCATGGGCCGGGCAGATTTGACCACCCCGGTCGACGTTTGCGTTACAGCATGAAGGAACGGCAGGATCGCTCGGTCGAAGTCCGCGTCGATCTGCGATGCTTGGAGTTGCGTGGAATCGGCAAAGCGAATGAACAGCGAATAAAAATAGGGCTGTGAATGGTCCCTGACGCCGTCGAGATACGCTTCGGCAAGGACCCCTTTATAAGCCTCGGGGTAGTTCTTCACCATGGTCGAATCGCCGCTCATCTGCTTGAGCATGAGACTCAGAAAACCCGGCTCCTTGCACCATGCCGACGCCCGCTCCGTCATAGCCGCCATGGCGGCGTCATGTTCGGGGCCGGCAACGCGAAATTCGAAATAAAGCGTCGCAGGCCCCTCGGGCGCGCCGCGGGCAGGTGTAGCCATTTGTGTCATATTTTCACGGTACGCCGCCGTCTCGACTTTCGCGGTTGGTCATGCGGGGCCATGCGGCGGCTGCGGCGCAGGCCAGTTCGTAGTCGCGGTATGTGTGGGGATCGGGTTGAGTTCGGCCAAACCCGGCCTGGTGAGCGTGTCTTCGACGGCGGGTTCGGCCTTGTGGTCAGACCAGGGCTCGGCGGCGTAGCGGGCAGTGAGATCGTCGGGGTGATAGCCAAACAGGGTGCACCAGATAATCACCAGGGTCTGGATCAAGAACCCGAAGGGTACGGTGCGCTCCACGGCGCGCTGGGTGCGGTTGCGGGCTTGGCCGACTGGCTGTGACAGGGCGGATTCCAGTGAACGTCGCAACGGGACGAGTTGCACACTAGACGGTATGGGGGTCTGCCGGAGACGGATGTGGTGCGGGTGCAGTGATGGTGTCAACGTCGGGTGCCCGAGCAGATCCGTGACGAAGTCCGGGTCGAGGTGGACGTCGCGGAGCATCATGTGCATCGGCGCACGGTGTGCCAGGCGTTCCGGCCGCGATGCCAGCGGAATGTGCGCCACGGCGCCGCGTTGTCGAGCAGTTCGAGGGGAGCACGCCCCCACTCGGTGCAGACTTCTTCCAACGAGTCTTTAGACAGCACAGAAACCGTCGGGCATTCCGAGATCCCCGCTTCCGGCACACCGCCACCATTGCATCTCCGGAATCTTGGTCTCCGCATTCCGTGCGGACAAGATTGCAGCTGAACTGTCCGTTCTCACATGATCAGACACCTTCTCATTCGACCTGATACAACCCACGCGGGCCAGCTTTGTGGTGCACATACCGATAGCAGATACTGCTGTCATCTGACGAGGGCAAAAACCCTGACACTGCGGCTATCCGACAGCGCCTACGAAGCGGCGAAGCAGTATGCCGAGGCTGACCGGCAGTCCATGAATGCCTGGATCGAGACCTTGCTGGACGCCGAGGACATGCGGCGACGGTGCGAAGCCCACGACCAGTGGATGAGAGAGCATCCCGATGTTGCTGCGTTCAGCGAGGCGTGGGCCGATCGCAACCGTGACGAGTTGACCAAACGTTGACATCGCCACGCCGAGGCGACATTTGGGCCACGGGCACGGGAGTCGACGTGCTTGTCATCCAGCTTGCGAAAGACGGCTGTAAGCGAGTTTCACCGTCGCGTCGACGTCCAGGCCCTGACCGATGTCAACAACATGCTCTCCAGGATTCTCGCCACCCCGGACCGATAGCTCGCACGCCCGACCGTCATTTCTCTCGTCATCTGACACACTGCAGGTCGACGTTTCTCTTTGGAATTTTGAACTACGCCAAGCCTTTTGCCTGGTACGCCGACGGGCGGATCTACCTACACCGCCGCCGGCGGGTACGGTGGAATCGGCGGCAGCACCGAGGCGGCTACCGCAGGCAGTTCCACTTTGTAGATTCTCAAGTTCGCTGTCCACTTGCGATGTTCTGAAGTGCGGCGTTGTGCGGCGCCTCACGGCGCGTCCACACCGATTTGTCTCACTTCGGTGTCCACTTTTCGGCACGTCACCGACGAGACGTCCGAGTTCAAGTCGCTGCTGGTGTCCGTTATCAGTGGATGTGGGGCGTTCGCATTGAATCTGGGGCACTCAAGTGACCGCGAGGAGATCGCCCAGATCGGGTCGTCCCCAGGCGTCGACGAAGCCCCCCGATCAAATCGGCCGGACCTCTCACTCAGGCACATACGGTTGTCCGCCTTGGGCGTCATGCGGCCGCCGAGCTCTTACCGCGATGGGCCTGTTCGATGGACACAATGCCGATACCGGCATCTCCTATGAGGGTGGTTGCTTCAAGTAGACGGCGCGGTCGTCAAGTGACTGTTGGGCCGCATCGTTGACTGCGGCGACCAGCGCTGCGGAGCCTGCGGGCTGTCGTGAAAACCGTGACGAGAGCGCGATCAGCAGTCCGTGATGTTGCCCCCCTGCGGTGCTGTGTTCGGCCGCCAGTCGGGTGAAATCGCCGACGTTCTCGGTCAATACCGCATAGCCGCGGGTGACCGCGGCCGCGAACACATCCGGGTCTGCGCTGCCTGCCAAACCGAGCTCGGCCACGGTCGCAGCCTCGATGCCTTCTGCACACAGCGCGGCCGCCAGCCCGGCCGGATACATCTCGTCCAACAGCACTTTCACCGCGAGCCGGCGGCGGTCGTCTCGTCACGATGCAGATCGATTCGCGCCTTAATCTCCTCCGGGTACGCCGCGGAGTAAGCCAGTGCTGCATCGACCTGGGCGCGGGTGATCGTCCGGTCTGAAATCAGATCTGCGGCCGGGTCATCGACGGGCCCCAAATCGTCGACCCACATGACGATCTCCCACACGTCTGCGCCGCCGATCACACCGGCCCGCCGACCGGTCGGCCCATCACGAAACGTGATTAACGGATGCTCATCGCGGCGCGCACCCTCTTCGGCATAGCGGCGCAACCGGTCGGACAGCGTCTCCCCAGCCGCACGCGCCCGAAGACGCAGCCGCTCAGCAAGGCGGTCATCAAGACGAACAGACACATTCACCGACATGATTACAATGTAGCACAACGTCAACACCGCCTGCGGCGCGCTCACCGCAGTGCGCGTTATCTGCCCCAGATGTGTTGGGAATGCCCCAGATGTGTTGGGAATGCCCCAGAGGTCCGTTCGCATCCAATCTGAGGCAAATCGGCCATCCGGCAGCGTGTCTGGGGGAACTGCCGACGACCGTTGATCGGACCACCCGCTCAGGCGCTTCGTTGTCAGAGCTTCCGCGCTAAATTCCCGACTGGTCGTAGGGGTCGGCGTTAGGGGGCCAATTCCACGGGGTGGATTGTCCGCCGGGCTGTTGGGGTGCGGTGTTCAACTTTCCTGCCGGCACGCGTCCTCGGGCGTGGGTCGCGAGTGAAGCACACAAGTTGTCGCGTCGGGATATTCCGCAGATGTCCGCCGTTCGACGGACACCGGATCGGAGGGCTGCTTGACCCGGGAAGATGCTCGCGCACCGGCAATTCCGCGAGCTCTCCACTCCGTTAGATCGAGGAGTAATCGATGACAGGTTCGATCGATGCTTGACCGCTCGGGGAGATGATCGTCAGAGTGTCGGGCCGAATCTGGTAGCGCGTGCCGTCACTAGGGTTGGTCACGTCGAAGCCGACTGACGAGCGGATAGCGTTGGCGAGTTCGATGCCGGCGCCGTCACTGAGTCGCACACCGCGGTAATAGAAGGATCCCGATCCGATCTCGCAGACGACCACCACCGACTGGGTGGTACGGACCAGTGCGGCTAATTGGGTGCCGGTGGCGCACTGCGCTCCGGGGTAGCCTATCCAGCCGTGCTCGTCGGTGCCGGGCAGTCTGGCGATACCCGATGCCGCGGCGCTGGTGTCAGGGGCGCTCGGAGTGTAAGGCGTCGGTGCTCCGCCAGGAGGCAGCGATTCTTCCGGCGAATTCGACTGTGGGGCAGCTGGAATCGTGTATCCAGTGCTTGGTGCACCGCTAGTGGGCGCTGCGGAATCGCGCCTGGAGTTCAGGGCGACGGTAATCCCGATTCCGCCCAGAATCACTGAGAGGCCAGCGACGATCGCGGCAGGAACCAGCCACCGCCGCGTTCTGGTGGGCGCGGACTGCCGTGGTGCTGGCGAATGTGATTGCTCCACTTGCCATGCGGCGAGTGTGGGACCTGTGTGATGCGGCGAGGCCTGGGTGGCGGTTAATGAGGACCTGTCGCTTGCCATCGGCGGCGCGCTGTCGAGTGCGCGTTCGGCCGCTCGGCCCAGCGCGCCGGGACTGCCATAACGATCGTCCGGTTCTTTGGCCATACCGCGGGCGATCACCTCGTCCAGCGCGGCGGGCACCCGCGGGTTGACCGCGCTCGGTGTCGGCGGCGGCGCGCTTATGTGGGCAGCGATCACCTGTTCGATGGAGCCGCTCTTGAATGGGGCCTGCCCCGTCAGAGCTTCGTAAAGCACGCCAGCCAGCGAGTAGGTGTCGACAGCGGGCGTGGCGGGGCGGTCGGAGAACCGTTCGGGGGCAATGTAGGAAAACGATCCAATTGCGCTGCCGGTGTTAGTAAGTCGCGTATCGCCGCGGCTTTCGGCGATCCCGAAGTCGATCAGATATGCGAAGTCGTCGGCGCCGGTCACGAGGATATTTTGCGGTTTGATGTCGCGATGGATCAGGCCTTGCGCGTGGGCCGCGTCCAGCGCCGAAGCGACTTGGCGGATGATCGCGATCGCGCGGGCCGGGTCGAGAGGGCCACGCTGCAGCATGTCGTGCAGGTTCTCGCCGCGCACCAAGCGCATGTCGATGTAGAGGTTGCCCTCGATCTCACCCCAATCGTGGATCGGGATGACATGAGGCTCTTCCAGCATCGCCGCAGCGCGCGATTCCCGCTGGAAACGGGTGCGGAACTCGGGGCCGCGGGCAAGCTCGTCGGTAAGAATCTTCAGAGCGACGGTGCGGTCTTTGCTTGTGTCATAAGCCTCGTGCACCTCACCCATGCCGCCGCGCCCTAACAGGCGTGTCAGACGATATTTGCCGAATGTCGATCCGGGCTTGGCTGTTGCCACGACCTCCCCCTTCGGTGTCCGCTTTGCAGTGTCCCCATAAACCTCCAGCGTGTGCACCGATTCCGTGGGCGCATCGAGCCCGCCCGCATTCTGGGCACAGTAATCGCGCGTGTGGGCTAACGTCGGCGGCACCGGCCAGCACCGATCTGCGACACGGGGAGGGATGTCATGAGTCAGCGTCCGCTTGCGGTCGCGGGCTGGCGACGGGACGGTTGCCGATGCGGACAGTCATTCAGGGCCGAGCCGCGTCGATGCTGTATGACCCCGACCGGGTCGGCGGGCTACGCGCGGAGGGCGGCTTTAGCGGCGTGCCTCACGATGCGCCCCCGACTCAGGGTCGGGTGAGACGAACTGACGGCGGCGACAACGATCGAGTTGCACTGTTGGCCGTCAACGATATTGAAGAATTCTGGACAGCTATGTACCCGCAATATTTTCCCGGAAACTACCGGCCGGTGACGGCCATCCGGTCCTACGACGCGACCAATCCCGCCAGTGGGCTCGTGTGCGGGGCCGCCGTGGTCTACTCCGAGCCCAACGCTGCATATTGCCCTCGCGACGACACGATTTCGTGGGACCTCGGGATCTTCATCCCGGACGCACGCGAGTACTTCGGGGATGTGTCCGTAGCTGCGGTCCTTGCCCACGAGCTCGCCATGCCGTACAGAACAGGGCACACACCATTCACCGGCTATCCCGCACCATCGTCAAAACGGAGCAGGCCGAGGGCTTCGCGGGGTCTAACTGCACTGGGTCACCCAGGGCCATTCACAACGATTCGCCATGAACACCACCGACGCACTGCACTACAACAAGCGTGTAGGTTCTCACGGCCGGCTGCATCTGACGACGTGCTGACGTGGGGATTTCGTTTCTGTCTCACGACGACTATGTGCGGTTTGTCTCACAAAGAGCTTCATTTCCTACGAGGCTCGCGATCGACGTTGATCCGGCTCCCGCGCATCTTGAATTTCTCTCTGGCCGCATGGTTCGAGCGAGCGTCGCAGCGCACGAACTATTGATCCCCGAACCTCACGGGGGATTTAGGGCTCGATCGGCTCCACACCAACAAAGGCCGCAAGGTCCGCCACGTTGCGGTGTCCATCATAGGCGCGAAGCAGCTCGATGTACCGCGTCTTGTCAAGCTCCCAGTCGTACCGCAACTCGGTGGGATCTTGGACTGTCGCGAACGCTAAATCAGCGAGAAACCTAGTGGTGCGCCCATTTCCATCCGTGAATGGATGGATCCGCACGGTCTCGGCATGCACAACGATACCCAATT
>NZ_JBYCLA010000331.1:0-2555 GCF_057473665.1 Mycobacterium sp. TH-M25 | reverse complement strand
GGTTCCGCGGACCTCCTGGGCTTGTTGGAGGTTACCGAGGTGTGCAAGGCACTGACGTCGGTGTGGGTGGCGGTGCTGCAGGCCGCTTTGGACGCAGTGATCCGGGCCCACCTGCCTGACGATGGCCCCCAAAAAGGCAAGGCACCGGCGGCGATCGCGGTCATCGGCATGGGCCGATTAGGCGGCGCCGAGTTGGGTTACGGGTCCGACGCCGACGTGATGTTCGTCTGCGAGCCGGCGGCTGGTGTCGAGGATGCACAGGCGTTGCGGTGGTCGGCGACGATCGCCGAACAGGTTCGCAGACTGCTGGGGACACCCAGCGTTGACCCGCCGTTGGACGTGGATGCCAATCTGCGGCCCGAAGGGCGCAACGGGCCGCTGGTCCGCACCTTGGCGGCCTATGCCGCCTACTACGCGCAGTGGGCTCAGCCGTGGGAGATTCAGGCGCTGCTGCGCGCCCACGCGGTGGCCGGCGACGCCGATCTGGGCCAGCGGTTCCTGCTGATGGCCGACAAGACGCGCTATCCGCCCGACGGTGTATCGGCCGAGGCGGTGCACCAGATTCGCCGGATGAAGGCTCGGGTCGAGGCCGAGCGGTTGCCGCGCGGCGCCGACCCCAACACGCACACCAAGCTGGGCCGCGGGGGACTGGCCGACATCGAATGGACCGTGCAGCTGCTGCAGTTGCGGCACGCGCACGAGCTGCCGACCCTGCACAACACCTCGACGTTGGAATCCCTGGACGCCATCGCGGCGGCCAACCTGGTCCCCGCAGCGGACGTGGACCTGCTGCGGCAAGCGTGGCTGACCGCTACCCGGGCCCGCAATGCGCTGGTGCTGGTCCGGGGTAAGCCCACCGACCAACTGCCAGGGCCCGGACGCCAGCTCAACGCGGTCGCTGTCGCCGCCGGCTGGCCAAGCGGCGACGGCGGCGAATTCTTGGACAACTATCTGCGGGTGACCCGACGTGCAAAAGCGGTCGTGCACAAGGTGTTCGGGAGTTGAACCAGGAGGCTGGTTGGAGTTGGCTGCCATCGAGGTGTTGAGCGAAGCGCACCACATGCTCGGCGCGGCGGCAAGCCAAGGCCCGACCAAAGCCTATGCGCGCGGTTATCTTTCGGATGCCGCAGGGATCACCGTCGAGGCGGGAGGGGTATTCATCGAGCCAGCGTGGGCGCGGGAAGTCGAATGAAGTTCTGCGCACTGTCGGCAGATCGCAAGAACCCGCTCGGCTCGTCACCAAGCGGGTTCCCGCTTCCCCCGAGACGTCCTTAAACGTCGTAATACAACGCAAACTCGTACGGATGTGGTCGAATGTTGACCGGTTCGATCTCGTTCTCGCGCTTGAAGTTGATCCACGTCTCGATCAAGTCGGACGTGAACACGCCTCCCTCAGTGAGGTATTCGTGGTCTTCCTCTAGCCGGTCGATCACCGCAGCCAGCTGGGTGGGGGCTTGCGGAATGTTCGCGGCCTCCTCCGGTGGCAGTTCGTAGAGGTCCTTGTCGACCGGCGCCTGCGGCTCGATCTTGTTCTTGATGCCGTCCAGGCCCGCCATCAGCATGGCGGAGAACGCCAGGTAGGGGTTGCCCGATGCGTCGGGGCAGCGGAACTCTAGCCGCTTGGCCTTCGGGTTGTTGCCGGTGATCGGGATACGCACACACGCCGACCGGTTGCGCTGGCTGTAGACCAGATTGATCGGGGCCTCATAGCCGGGAACCAATCGCTTGTAGGAGTTCACCGTCGGGTTGGTGAACGCCAGCAGCGAAGGCGCGTGGTGCAGCAGGCCGCCGATGTAGTGGCGTGCGGTGTCCGACAAACCGGCATAGCCGGTTTCGTCGTACATCAACGGGGTGCCGTCTTTCCACAGCGACTGGTGGGTGTGCATGCCGGAGCCGTTGTCACCGAACAGCGGTTTCGGCATGAAGGTGACTGTTTTGCCGTGCTGCCACGCGGTGTTTTTGATGATGTACTTGTACAGCTGCATATCGTCGGCCGCATGCAGCAGCGTGTTGAACTGGTAGTTGATCTCCGCCTGACCACCGGTACCCACCTCGTGGTGGCCCTTCTCTAACACGAAGCCGGCGTTGATCAGGTTGGTCAGCATCTTGTCGCGCAGGTCGACGTACTGGTCGTTGGGCGCCACCGGGAAGTACCCGCCCTTGTGGCGAACCTTGTAGCCGCGGTTGGGGCTGCCGTCGGCCTCGGTCGCCGCGCCGGTGTTCCACCACCCCGAGATGGCATCGACTTCGTAGAACGAACCGTTCGAGCGTGAATCGAAGCTCACCGAGTCGAAAATGTAGAACTCGGCCTCGGCACCGAAGTACGCGGTGTCCGCGACACCGGTGCTAATCAAATAGTTCTCGGCCTTGCGGGCGATGTTGCGCGGGTCGCGCGAGTACGGCTCGAGGGTGAACGGGTCATGGACGAAGAAGTTGACATTCAGCGTCTTGGCCTCACGGACCGGGTCGCGGCGCGCGGTGTCCGGATCGGGCAGCAGCAGCATGTCGGACTCGGGGATGGACTGGAACCCGCGAATCGACGAGCCGTCAAAGGC